>NZ_PJNH01000001.1:600000-900000 GCF_002844535.1 Halalkalibacillus sediminis | reverse complement strand
GAATTAGATTGATTATGATGATCTCTATAAAATGCGTGAAACATTTTCATTAATGCTCTCTTTTCAATTCTTGATACGTAACTTCTAGATATTTCAAGTTCTTGTGCTATTTCTCTTTGGGTGTATTCCTTCATTTGATTTAGACCGTACCTCTTAGCGATCACTTCTTTTTCCCGTTCATCCAGAAGGTGAATATATTGAAAAATCTTCTCTATCTCCATAGATGTCTGTATTTTTTCAACCAAATCGGGTTGATCCGATTTCAATATATCCATCAAGCTGATTTCATTTCCTTCTTTATCGTGACCAATCGGATCTTGAAGGGATATATCTTTATTGCTTTTCTTCGAGCTTCTGAGGAACATCAGTATTTCATTGTCGATACATCTGGCTACATATGTAGCTAATTTAGTCCCCTTATCCATAGAATAACTTTCAACACCTTTAATTAAGCCAATCGTGCCGATCGAGATAAGATCTTCTTGTTCTTCCTTGTTATTTTCGTATTTCTTAGCGATATGAGCAACTAAGCGAAGGTTATGTTCAATCAGTTTGTTCCTTGCTTCGAGATCCCCATCTTGCCAACGTAATAAATACTTTTTTTCATCTTCTTTACTCAAAGGCTGAGGAAAAGCATGCCCTTTTACGTACGAGGCGAAAAAGTACATGTTATGAAAAAACAAGGTGATCAATTTGAATATTGTGTACATTCGCTTCCACTCCACTCAAAGAATTTAGGTGAATGCCTATACCGTTAATCTATGAGCTGTTTTGTAGGGATGTGTCTGTACAATGAGAAAAACTTGGCTTGTCGCCAAGTTCTAATAGAGAAAGCCTTTGTTTTTCACATACTTTAAACCCCAAATCAAGTTAAACATTCTTAAAGTATAAAAAAACGTTGGGAGTAAACCCAACGTTTTAAAAGCATGCTATTTTTTGTTGTTATTTGCTTCACGATCACTTTTAAGTTCATCTCTGACACTGTGTTTCCACAAATCTACATTTGTATTGTGAGCCGCTCTAGAAATCATATGTCCACTGACTGGAGCAGTCAATAAGACGAAAATTATCCCTAAAATCAATTTTCCGCTGATAATACCATTCTCAAAGTAGAGAAAGATAAACGCCGCAATCAGAATGCCTGCAACACCTAGCGTAGCTGCTTTGGTTGCAGCATGTAAACGGGTGTATACGTCAGGGAAGCGCAAAATACCAATCGATCCAGACAAGATGAAAAAAGTTCCGAGCAATAAAAATATACTAATGATTATCTCGATCAATTATAACACCCTTTTCTAAGAATTTTGCGATGGCAATTGTACCGATGAAAAGAAGGATACCAATTAATAGCACCACGTCATTAAGCTTTGATGTAACTAAATGAATAGCAGCTAATCCAACTAATGCCATCATATTGATACCAATTGTATCTAGAGCTACTGCACGATCCGGGTTAGTTGGGCCCAAGAATGTACGGATAACCAAGATGAATATGGAAATTGCGACACCAATAAAGCTGATCAATAGCACGATATCTAATAATTGTTGACCGAATGAGTGTATCATTATCTGGTAACCTCCATAATCGCTTTCTCAAAGGTTTCTTTGATTTCATTAACTTCAGCTTCAACGTCAGGCATATCCATAGCATGGATATAAATCTTCGTATTGTCATCCGAAATAGCAACAGATAATGTACCTGGTGTCAAAGAAATAAGGTTAGCAAGGAGAGTGATCTCCCAGTTACTGTTTAATTCAGTAGGTAAAGCGAATATACCAGGTTCTATGTCCAATTTAGGTTTATATGCAAGGGCCACAACGCTAATTGATGACATGACCAGTTCTTTTATGAAAAGGAAAATCAATTTTAAAACTAACCACACACGATTCAAATAGTAAGTATCAGGAACGAATCTTCTTAAGAAAAATAACAAGACAATACCGATTAAATACCCAGTGAAGAAGGATAAAAACGTATATTCTTCACTGAGAAACATCCACAAAAATGCAATCAGAATGTTCAATATGATTTGAAAGGCCATACGAATTTACTCCTTTAACACCGAATTTATATACTCTGTTCGTTCCATCAACATTTCAGCAATCGTTTCAGTATGGGGGTAGATGTATTCTGCCCCAATTCCCATAAAGATTGAGATGGCGATCAAAACAACTGCAGGAATAGTCAGACGGTTAACTTTTTTCTTCTCGGTTGTTACGAGTTTACTTTCTTCTCCCCATACTCCTTCAACAAAAATGCGAATCATAGAGAAAAGTATTAACAAGCTTGAAGCTAGCGCCACAATTGAGAGCAAATATTCTTCCTGTGCTAAAGCTCCTTGTAGTAAAAGCAATTTACCTATGAACCCACTGAAGGGTGGAATACCTGCAAGAACTAATGCTGAAATGAAAATCATCCAGCCTAATAATGGGTATTTATGAATCACACCACTCATTTTTTTCAAATCTTTCGTACCTGCTGCGACAATTAAAGCACCAGCAAGAAAGAATAAAGCTCCTTTGATAACCATGTCATGGAGTAAATAGTACACGGACCCTGCAATACCAATTTCCGAATGCAAGCCAATTCCCATCAATATAAAACCGATGGCTGGTATGATGTTATACGTAATAATCAACTTTACATTATTAGTAGAAAGAGCTCCGATTGCACCAAAGATCATCGTGAACATCGCTAGCCATATAAACAATTCATGTGTAAGGCCAGTGTCATGAACGAATATTAGAGTAAATACTCTCATGATCGAATAAATACCAACTTTGGTCAGTAGAGCCCCGAATAGTGCAGATACGACTGGATTAGGAACTACATATGAATTAGGTAACCAGTAATATAGCGGAAATATTGCAGCCTTTACAGCAAAAACGAAGAATAATAATATTCCAATTGCCGTCAATACCCCTTGCTGTTCAGCGCTTTCTACTCTTTCAGCAATTTGAGCAAGATTAACAGTTCCAACTGCTGAGTAAATGAAAGCCACAGCCGTTACGAATAGCATAGAAGAGAATAAATTAATGAGCACGTATTTTAACGATTCTCTAAGCTGAATCTTTCCATTACCAAGGATGATCAATCCATAAGACGCCATTAAAAGTACTTCAAAAAAGACAAATAAGTTAAATAAATCACCAGTAAGGAATGCACCAGAAACTCCAGATATCAACATGAAATAAAAGGTGTAAAAATAGAACGACTCTTGTTCTAAAGATAAAGCATGTGGAGCATAAAAAACTGCTGCAGCTCCAATGATGAACGTAGTAAGAACTAATAAAACCGATAGGTAATCAGCTACAATGGAGATGCCAAACGGAGCATCCCATCCACCTGATTGGAGTACAATGATTCCACCTGTGTACACTTTCCAAGTAATCCACCCTATCACTCCCAAAAAGATTAAAGATAACCCTTGGGATAAAAATCTTACGAGTTGAAGCTTTCTAGGAAAGAAAGCGACGATGATCGCTGCTAGCAATGGTAATATGATTGGTAGTACGGCTATATTATTCATCGTTTGAACCTCGCATTTCTTCCATATTATCCGTTTGGTTTATCGTATAAGCCCGATAAGAAAGCACTAGTAGAAAACTTGTTACACCAAAACTGATAACGATTGAAGTCAGAATCAACGCTTGTGGCAAGGGGTCTGCATAGTCGCTGACCCTATCCACCAGTACTGGAGGAGCTCCACGCTTAAGTTTCCCCATGGTTAAAATGAATAGATGGGCACCATGAGAAATAAGCGCAGTTCCGATTACGATTCTTAATAGTTGTTTTTGCAATAAATTATAAACGCCGGTGGCGAATAAAATGGAGGCTAAGACGGACATAACTATTTCCATGTTTTATTTCGCCTCCTTGTTTTTGCGTAGTTTAATCATCGCGTAAATTGCTAAAGCAGCACTAAATAAAACGGCTACTTCAAATAACGTATCAATTCCACGGAAGTCTACTAGTATTACGTTGACGGCATTGTCCCCGCCGCCCAGTTTATAAGTGTTTTCAATGAAAAACTTCGAAATCGGTTCATTAAAAGTAGTGTTATAAGCACTGATTCCGATAAACATCATTAGAAGTCCATACCCAAGTGCAACAAATAGATTCGTACCTTTTGTTGTAAGAGTATCTTCGGATTTTGTCAGGTTCGGAAGGTGATAGAAACATAGTAAAAACAATACAACAGTCACCGTTTCAACAATTAATTGTGTAAGTGCTAAGTCTGGAGCACTATATAGAACGAAAAGTATCGCTAGGCCGTAACCAACAATACCAAGAATCAGTATAGCTGCGATACGATTTTTAGCCATAGTGGTACCAATAGCTGCAATAGCCATAATTACAGCAACAATTACCTCTGTAGCAGTTATTGGTGCGACATCGTTAAAATTGAAGTTGACCCCATCGCTGATCCACAAGTAATAACCGGTTATCGCAAAGATTGAGACCAAAATCATGATCATATAATGACGTAAAGAACCTGTCATATAAAATGATGTAATCTTCTCAGACGAAGTTTCTAGACGTTTCATCATCCAGTCATACACTCTGTTGAAACTCAGCTTACCAGGCAACACAATGTATATCTTTTCCCAATATTTTTTCGTCAGGAATAATAATGTACCTACCCCTAAGACGATCATGGACATGTAAAGTGGCCAACCGAAACCGTGCCAAAAGTAGATTTCTTTTGAAACGGACTCACCGTAAATAGCCGCAGCTGAGTGGGTCAATAGTGAGTAATTGAAAATGTTCGGGAAAATTCCGATGATGATGACGCCTAACACTAAAATAGCAGGTGGTAACAACATCATGAGCGGTGCTTCATGGGGCTTCTGAGGCACAGCACTTTCGTCGAATTTACCTCTGAATGTTCCAAAGAATAAATACATTGAATACACGAATGTAAATATGCTCCCGATGACAGCTACCCATGGAATTGCGATAATCAATGTTTCCACGAAAGAACCTGTGTATCCACCAAGTTCGAGTGTAGCTCCAAAGAACATTTCCTTACTATAGAATCCATTTAAGAATGGAAGTGGAACCCCCGCCATGGAAAATGTACCGAAAATGGCTAACGTTGCTGAAATAGGCATCAGGGTCATCAGTCCGCCAAGTTTACGGATATCTCTTGAGCCTGTTTCATGGTCGATAATACCAGCGATCATAAACAAGCTTCCTTTAAAGGTTGCATGGTTTAAGATGTGGAAGACAGCAGCAAATATCGCGGCACTTGTTCCGAAACCGAGCATTGCCATAATCATACCTAATTGACTGATCGTTGAAAATGCAAGAATCGCTTTCAAGTCAGTTTGCCTCACAGCCATATAAGAAGCCCAAGCTAATGTAGTAATACCAAAAATACTTACAATAATGAAAAAGCTTGGTACACCCTCGAAAATTGGTGAAAATCTTGCGATTAAGTAAATACCTGCTTTTACCATAGTTGCGGAGTGAAGGTAAGCACTAACAGGTGTCGGGGCTTCCATAGCATCTGGTAACCAAATATGGAAAGGGAACTGAGCAGACTTAGTAAAGGCTCCTAGAATTAGGAACACTAGAATGAAAGGAAAAGCTGCACTTTCAACAATCACGTCTGACTGTTCTATCATACCTTGGATACTGGTCGTTTCAGTGACAACCGTTAAAATGATTAGGCCAGCGAGCATGCTTAACCCACCAAATACAGTGATCATCATTGACTTTAAAGCACCATATCTTGAACGTTCTTTAAAGTGCCAATAACCGATCAGTAAGAAAGAGGATAAGGATGTGAATTCCCAGAACGTATACAAAGCGTACACATTATCAGATAGTACAACACCAAGCATGGACGACATGAATATGTACAAGTAAGTATAGAAGTGTCCTAATCTCTCTTTATGGTTCAAATAATAAATGGAATACAAGACGACCAATGTCCCGATTCCACTAATTAATAAAGCGAATAATAAACTCAATCCATCTAAATAAAATGAGAAGGTTATATCCATAGAAGGAACCCAACTCAAAGTTGAAGTTGCGGTTTGAAAATCAGCACCTACATACTGTAAGAAATATATAAATATAGCTAAAGGGACAGGTAAGATCAACCAACCTGTGTGAATACGATGCTTCCACTTGCTTAGGAAAGGAATTAGTATAGCAATCAGTAGTGGAGCAAATATGGCGAGAGTCATTCAATGTTCATCCTTTCAATGAATTCTTAGAAGCGATAATACAGTAACATTATAACGATATTTTGAAACATTTGAAAAGCATAAGTATGTTACTTTCAGAGAAAATAAAAAAACTGGCTAGAAAAAAACAGCCAGTTATATATAGGAAGAAAAATTTATTTATGAAAGTTTTTTGAATTGTTCTTGAAGACCCCTCTTTTTAAGTTCATCTTCAATCAGTTTAATAAAATCTCTATTCAGCTTTAAGTCTTTTGCTTTACCATATGATTCGATTAACAACTGATTTGATAATTGTTCCATAATTTCATTAGCCTATTCGGCTAGCACCTCCTTAGGTGTTTTTCGATAAATGTATCGTATCACGAAATACTTGGTTGCTCAACTGAGGTAAAGTGTTAATAACTTGTGCATAACTTGTGGGTAAAGATGTGTGTAATTGCCTCGATAGTTGTCATACTGCTGTGGAGATTGTTGATTTGTTTATCCACAGCGAGAAAAATGAAGCTATTTGTCGAACGATTTATGTTATTTTCACAAATTTAAATTGCACAAATCAGTAAATTTAAAAATAATCTCTAGGAAAACAAAGGTTTCTTAATAAACTTGAATCAACTCACCAAGTAATCATGACGTAGGAAAATGTCGATTATTAGCAATTGATGGGAGCTTTATTGTGCAATAGTAAACCGAGTGGTGGCAGATAGCGGTTCAAAGATTTTAAAAGTTTCTTGTTTTATTTCCTGATCTTTTGTATTAGTTCTTCACATATTTCCTCGTCAGTTTTTCCAAGATTAATGAAATTTCTTTGAAACAAGGCTTAGAATTGTTTATGATGAAGGTTAGCAAGAGTAAATTGAGGTGAATTCGTTGTTAAATAATTTTTTACCGAACGACCATGTTCAAACGGTAT
The DNA here is from genome assembly GCF_002844535.1 of Halalkalibacillus sediminis. Taxonomy (NCBI): domain Bacteria; kingdom Bacillati; phylum Bacillota; class Bacilli; order Caryophanales; family Bacillaceae; genus Halalkalibacillus; species Halalkalibacillus sediminis. The sequence goes on along the minus strand of NZ_PJNH01000001.1, from coordinate 892,892 downwards.
TTGAAATTACACCAGAGTTTTTGCATGAAAAAGGTATAAAAGGTGTCATCACAGATTTAGATAATACTCTAGTTGCTTGGGACCAAGCCGAAGCAACTCCAGAAATAATAGAGTGGTTCAAACATTTGAAAAGTTCAGGCATTGAAGTGACGATCATGTCTAACAATAGTGAAAAGCGTGTCTCTTTCTTCTCTGAACCACTGGATATCCCATTTATATATAAAGCTCGAAAACCCAAACGTGCTGCTTTCAAGCGAGCAAAAAAAGCAATGGAGTTACCTGAAGAACAGATTGTCGTAGTCGGTGATCAGTTATTGACGGATGTGTTCGGTGGCAATCGTGCCAATCTATTTACTGTATTAGTAGTACCAATTGTAGAAACTGACGGTTTTTTTACTCGTTTTAATCGATTAATTGAAAAACGTTTATTGGATTATTTTAAAAGTAAAGGGAAGTTGAACTGGGAGGAGTAATATGGAAGCAATCTATTGCCAAGGGTGTGGCGCAGAAATCCAGACAGAGGATAAATCAAAGATAGGATATGCACCACCCACAGCACTCGAACGTGAAGAAGTTATTTGCAAGCGATGTTTCCGGTTGAAACATTATAATGAAGTACAAGATGTCGATATGGGTGCATCTGATTTTCTAAAGATTTTGGATCAGATTAGTAGCTACGAAGGAACAATTGTCAATGTCGTTGATATTTTTGATGTGCATGGAAGCTTCATTCCTTCCATTCACCGTTTAGTAGGTAATAAACCTGTTATTCTAATTGGGAACAAGGTTGATCTATTACCTAAATCGACGAACCTAAATAAAGTCAAACAGTGGATGAGGAAGGTTGCAAAAGACTTCGGAATCCAAGTACAAGACATTTTCCTTGTAAGTTCTGTAAAAGGTACTGGAATGAATGAGGTTGCGTTTGAATTAGAGAAAATAAGAAAAGGGAAAGATATATACGTTGTTGGATGTACGAATGTGGGTAAATCTACGTTCATCAATTATTTGATAAGTAAAAACGTCGAAAATCAAGAAGTGATCACTACTTCATATTTCCCTGGAACAACACTCGGTTTTATTGATATACCGTTAGACGAGACTTCTTCAATGATCGATACACCAGGAGTGGTAAATGCACACCAAATGGCTCATTTATTATCCGATAATGATTTGAAGGTAGTAACCCCTAAAAAAGAAATTAAACCGAGGGTCTACCAATTGAATCAGGGTCAAACCTTGTATATCGGTGGACTAGCTAGAATAGATATCGATAATGCAGATGAAAAGCACGGTTATATTTGCTATTTTTCGAACGAGTTGACAATCCACCGTACAAAGCAGGAAAATGCTGATCGTCTTTATGAAGATCATTTGGGTGAAATGCTTTCCCCACCCGGTGAAAACACCTTAAGAAACTGGCCAGAATTAGAAGCTCATACTTTCACATTAAATTCTTCCATGGACGTGGTCATCTCAGGATTGGGTTGGGTGAAAGTACCTGAGAAGGGTGTAAGAGTTAAGGTATATGCCCCTAAAGGTGTCAAGGTCATGCTGAGGGATCCAATAATATAAGGGGGAATACAATATGTATCGCCTTGGATTAGTTGGGAATCCAGTAAAAGAATCGTTATCTCCAGGGATTCATCAAACATTTTTGAAGATGTTTGACCTTAAAGGAATATACGATTTGCATGAAGTAGAGGACCTTGAGGGCTCAGGAGTCATAGAGCAGTTAAAAAGAGAAGAATATCACGGTTTTAACGTTACTATTCCTTTCAAAGAGAGCATTATCCTATATTTGGATGAACTAGATGGTCATGCTATTAGAATGGGAGCGGTTAACACCGTCAAGAACGTAGACGGTCGTTGGATTGGTTATAATACGGACGGGATCGGATACTACCGTTCGCTTAAAAATTACTATCCAGAGTTCACAAATGAGTTAAAAAATAAAAAGGTACTGATTATTGGGGCAGGTGGCGCTGCAAAAGGAATTTTATATATTTTGCAAGATAACGGGGTAAGCCAGGCTGATTTAACAAATCGAACGATTAGCAGAGCTGAAAATCTTGCCGATTTATATAATAATAGTGAGGCTAAATCAATATCACAAGCAGAAGCTGATCTTGCTTCATACGACTTAGTCATCCAAACAACACCTCTTAGCCGCAGTAAGCAGTCACTAATCTCTTTAACTAACCTTTCCGATAACACAATAGCAAGTGATATAGTATACCATCCCAAAAAGACCCCATTTCTTGAAAAGGCAGAAGAAATTGGTTGTTCGCTCCTATTTGGGGAGTCAATGCTTTGGGAGCAGGCTGCTGAGTCATTTGAAATTTGGACAGGCTTAGAAGTTAACAAAAATTATTTTAATAATAAATTATAGGAAGGGAGCTTCTTATCATGTTGACTGGTAAACAAAAGCGTTATTTAAGAAAAGAAGCACACCACTTGAACCCTATTTTCCAAGTTGGAAAAATGGGAGTAAATGAAAATATGATTGAACAAATCAATGAAGCTCTTGAAAAAAGAGAATTGATCAAAGTATCTATTCTTCAAAATAATATGGATGATAAGACAGATGTGGCAGATCAGCTGACACAAGGAACAAATGCTGAGCTTGTACAAGTTATAGGTAACATCATTGTGTTGTACAAAGAGTCTAAAGAAAACAAGCAATTACAATTACCTTAAAAAAGTGAGCAAATACTATGAAGAAAATCGGATTGTTTGGAGGTACATTTGATCCTCCACATATTGGGCACATTCAGCTCGTTAAAACAGTATTAGAAAGTTTAGAATTAGATGAAGTATGGCTAATTCCAACTTACACACCCCCTCATAAAGAAGGAGCAAGGGCTGATTCTCAACATCGTTTGAATATGCTGCGCTTATTAATTGATGGAGAAGATCAACTTTCAATTTCTACAATTGAATACAAACGTGAAGGAAAATCATACACTTTGGATACGGTAAAAGAACTGAAAAAACTATATCCTAAAAACCAATTCTATTTCATCATTGGTGGGGATATGATTGATTACCTTCCAAAATGGCATCGAATAGATGAACTGAAGCAGTTAATCCAGTTCGTCGGTGTGCAAAGAAAAGGGTATAATAATCCTAATGACCAAGATGTTCTGATAGTAGAAATGCCTCCAATAGAGGTCTCTTCAACAGATATAAGAGAGAATATAAAATTAGGAAGAGTTCCCGTCGGTTTGCCGGATTCAGTGAGGGAATATATAAAGGAGAATCATCTTTATGAAGACTGAACAAGCACTGGCACATTCAAAAGAAGTACTCAACCAAAAGAGATATGAACATGTAGAACGCGTAACAGAGACGGCTCTCCGACTAGCGGATTTACACGGAGAAAATGCCTCGAAAATCGGTATAGCAGCAGCCCTCCATGATTTCTCGAAGGATATGGACCGGGATGTACTTCGTTCTTGGATTATCAATAGCGGTGATTTGCCCAAAGATCTTTTGCATTATCATCATGAGCTTTGGCATGGCCCTGTAGGCTCAAAAGTAGTCGAGAGAATGTTCCTGTTAAATGATCCTGAGATTTTGGATGCGATCAGATACCACACTACAGGTAGGATTCATATGAGCACCACAGATAAAATTGTCTTCATCGCTGATTATATTGAACCTGGTCGAACATTCGAAGCAGTTCATGAAGCACGAGATTTGGCTCAGTCCGATTTAGATCATGCTTGCAGGTACGCTTTAAAGCATAGCATCGACTTTTTAATGAATAGGAAACAACCGATTTACCCTGATACTTTTCAGGCTTACAATCAATTAACACAACAAATTTATAAATAATTATTGGAGGTTTCATTGAATGGAAAGTAAAGAATTATTAGAGATAGCAGCTAAAGCTTGTGATGACAAGCGTGCTGAGGATATAGTAGCCCTCGACATGAGAGAGGTGTCATTAATTGCAGACTACTTCTTGATTTGTAATGGATCAAATGAACGTCAGGTGGATGCCATTAGTAAAGCAATAAAGGATGCTGTAGAAGAAAAAGGAATAGAAGTAAAGAAAATTGAAGGAAAAGAACAAGCGCGTTGGGTCTTGGTAGACTTGGATGATGTGGTTGTCCATATATTCCACAAGGACGAAAGATCATATTACAACATTGAAAAATTGTGGGGAGATGCGGATAACGTACCGCTGTCTTTTAATTAATCTATGATGTATCAAAAGATGGCTGAAGTATATGATCAACTAATGTCTGACGCACCTTATGAAGAGTGGGTTGACTTCTTCAACTATTTTCATCAGGGGATTAATGGTGACCATAAGATATTGGATGTAGGCTGTGGAACGGGTGAGATAGCCATTCGTTTGGTGAATCAGGGTTTCAATGTATCAGCTTTTGACTTATCTAATGAAATGATTTCAAGAGCCAAAAGTAAATGCCCTGAGGGCCGGATCCATTTCTTTCAAGATGATGTGAGAAGCCTCTCACTAGCTGAAAAATTCGATACAGTTTATAGCTTTTGTGATGTCGTTAATTACTTGAATGATAAAAAAGACGTGAAAATTGCTTTTCAGAAAATCTATGACCATCTGAATGAAGGAGGTACCTTCATTTTCGATGCTCACAGTCCTTCTTATATTAAGAAATTGTTATCAGATCATATCTATTCTGAAGTAGCGGACGAATATTCGTATGTATGGTTTTGTGAGCAGGGTCGATCAGAACTTGAAGTTATTCATGATTTGACCTTTTTCCTTCAAGAGAAGGACGGTCGTTACCAAAGATTTGATGAGGTTCATACTCAGCGCACTTTCTTGCAAGAAGAATTTAAGAATTTCCTTAATGAGGTCGGCTTCAATAAGGTAAGTTATTACTACGATTTCTCCACGGTGGAAAATAACGACGATGAAGCATCAAGAATATTTTTCATCTGTCAAAAATAAATCAAGCAAAGGCTTACAGTAATGAGCTTTTGCTTGATTTTTTATAGATTAGCAGTAAAATTATATTATTAAGATTCAGAATGAATTTTCTGAACCATTTCACCAATGATCTTTTTTTCGGAATCGAACTTTAAGTGGGTTGATTCAAATACTGGTTCGAATATATTCTGAAACGTACCCTCTAGCGCTTTCATGCCTTCCCCGGTAATACCACCTTTTACCATCACTTTCTCTTTTAGTGTTGAAAATGTGTATATGTTTTCATCTAGTAATTTTCCGTAACCGATAATCATTGTCTCAGCCATTTTAGATGCTTCTTCTTTTGGTAAACCAGTTTGTTTTACAGCTGCTTCGATCATGGATTCAAGAATAAAACTTATAAAAGCAGGACCACAAGATACGATGTCTGAACTGATTCTGACATGCTCATCACTTATCTCGATCGGAGTAGAAAACTCTGAACAACAATCCCATAATATTTCTTTGAACCCGTCATCCATATTTTCATTGAATGTAACGAGAGTCGCTCCACTTAAGGCGCGATTTGTAATACTAGGGATAATCCTAGCGGTATTATGATGGAGGATAGCACCTAACTGGTCTACGAGTATAGAGCTTGTAATGGAGATGACGCATTGGTCTTCATTAATTTTATCCTTAAGTTTTTTTGCTATATCGATAATATCTTTTGGTTTCGCACACAAAAGTATGATGTCACATTCGCGGATTACAGTATCCATCGCTTGCACAATATGTACATCAGGATAGTCATTTTTGAGTTCGTAGGCTTTTAGAAAACTGCGATTATATAGAAAAATGTTCTTTTCTGAAACTGATTTGCTCGAACTGAGTGCATGCAACCATACTTTCCCCATATTACCAGTTCCGATTATTCCCCATTTCATTAAATGTCCTCCTCAAAAAAATCAAAGTTTCCTTTTCTAATATGTATATGAAAGTAGGAATGAATCATGCCAATACAACCAAAGTGGCTCGTTTTTATCGTGAGTTCTGTAATCTTAATATTCATTGCTATTTTTTATTTATCAAATGAGAAAGAGGAAGGAATAGTTATAGAAAGCTTTGCTTCTGAAGATGCTCTAGAGGAGAATAGATCCTCTGAGGTTGAACAAGAAGAGATATCAACTAAACTCGTTGTAGACGTCAAAGGTGAAGTGAGAGAACCTGGAGTTTATGAAATGGAAGAGGGTGATCGAGTAAAGGATGTGATTGCTACTGCTGGTGGGTTGTCTGAAGGTGCAGACTCTTACTCAGTTAATTTAGCACAAAAGCTTTACGATGAAATGGTTGTTATAGTACCGAACAAAGAAAACAGCGTTTTAAATCAAGCTAAGGGACATGATGACCGGATTAGGATTAATCAAGCTAGTTTAAATGACTTGACTTCTCTACCGGGGATAGGGGAACAAAAAGCACAACAGATCATTCAATACAGGGAGGAGAATGGACCTTTTAGGCAAGTGGAAGATCTATTAGAGATCAGCGGAATAGGTGAAAAGACCTTAGATAAATTAAGAGAACTGATTATAGTTCATTAAGTGTATTGACGGGCCTATGCACCTCTTATAGTATTGATATAAAGTAGGGAGGTCGTTTTAATGGAAAGAATCTCATGGAATCAATATTTTATGTCTCAAAGCCATTTGTTGGCGCTCAGAAGTACTTGTGAACGTTTAGCTGTGGGAGCAACAATCGTCCGAGAAAAAAGAGTGATTGCTGGCGGGTACAACGGAAGCGTATCAGGAAGTGTTCATTGTATTGATGACGGTTGTAAAATTATAGATGGACATTGCGTGAGAACTATCCACGCAGAAGTGAACGCTATTTTGCAATGTGCTAAGTTTGGTGTTCCTACGAAGGGTGCCGAAATGTATGTCACACATTTTCCATGCTTGAATTGTTGTAAGACCATCATTCAAAGTGGAATTAAAAAATTGTTTTATGCTACAGATTATAAAAATCACCCTTATGCCCTTGAATTGTTCGAGGATGCAGGTGTTGAAATTCAGCAAGTAGAAGTAAATTACTTGAATATTGATACAAAAACAAAAGATAAATATTATTTTATTTCTTCCTTGTTACATAAATTAGAGGAAAATGGTGTAGAAGAGCAAGAAGTTAAGCGATTGAAGGAAGAAGCAAGTTCGTTATTTACTTCATTAGAATGAGGTTAGCGATTTGAAGGGTCGATGGTTTTTTGTTGCGGTTTGTTTTTTATGCGGATACCTTCCTGATGGTATTGCCTGGCTTGCAATCATTGGTTGGTATCTGTTGTTTATTCAACTGTTAATTAAGAAGCCGTGGATTTTTCTGCTATCATTTTGCTTCTTTATATCCTCTCTCTACATTTCCTCTACCATGACAACTACGCCAATTAAGGAAGATCGATCAGTTAATGAGACGTTCGTCATCACCACAAATCCCACTAGATCTGATGAAACTTTAGAATTCAAAGCCAAAAAGATTAGTACAGGAGAAGTTTTCATATTCTATTCCGATCAAGTAAATGAACTACCTAAGTTGGTACATGGCGCCACATGCACAATTGATGCCTTATTGAAGCCTCCTAAACCAGCAACGAATCCAGGTCAGTTTGATTACCGTGAGTATTTGGTCAAAAAGGCCATCAGCGGATTATCATATGACTTTAATGTTTCACATTGTTCCGACCGCTCAGGAATGTCTTATGTTTTTGAATTGAGAGAGCGGATTAAATATCATCTAGAGAATACGTATTCATCAGAAACATATTCATGGATGAATGCATTACTATTAGGTGATCAATCTTTGATTCATAAAGAAACGATTGATCATTTTCGTCTTTGGAATCTCTCACATATCCTCGCAATATCAGGACTTCATGTAGGTTTAATCATTGCTATTATTTATGCTTTTTCACAATACGTATTAAGGTTGAGTACTCACCAAATAAAACTGATTCTCCTAATGTTCCTGCCGGTTTATATCATTTTAGCCGGAACTCAGCCCCCTGTAATACGAGCCTCGTTAATGGCAATCTTCTTGATCTTATCCAGCTATATTAACAAAAAAACACTCACAATCGACATAGTGTTCATTGTCATGATTGCTATTCTTATTGTCGACCGCTATTTAATTTTCCAAATGTCTTTTCAGTTTTCTTTCCTAGTAACGATCGCTTTAATTTTATCCAAAAATTTTTTGATTCAATCTCATTGGATATGGATGTCACTAAGAATTTCATTGATCAGCCAGTTGATTATCCTTCCCTTACAATTTCAATATTTTTATTACACTAATTCCTTATCAGCTATCGCCAATTTAGTACTGATTCCATACTTTACCTTGCTGATTATTCCGTTCAATCTTTTATTATTTTTGGTTTCATTTTTGCCAAAAGAGTTGACTGACTTCTTTGACTGGGCATTTGTAACTTTACATGGGAATGTAATTAATGCATTCATGAAGATTGATGCGAAATCATGGTTTTTTTGGGTTGTAGGAAGTTTACCTATTGAAGTAACAATAATTTTCTATGTTTCTTTACTGTCGATGTTCATATTTTGGGATTTGAATAAAAGGAGAATAGCCTGCTTTGCCGGTGTTTTAAGTATTATGGTGATTTTGGGGAATCAGTATCTTCCGTGGTTGGATAAATCCTTCAAAATTACGATGTTGGACTTAGGACAAGCTGACTCATATGTCGTTGAATTTCCGAATCGCTCAGGCATTGTCATGATAGACGCCGGGGAAAAGCTTTCATTTAGTGAAGATGATCATACTTCAGTTAATTACGATAAAGTAATTAAACCATACTTGTGGTCGAATGGAATTAAAACAATTGACGCTCTTTTTATCACTCACCAAGATAATGACCATAACGGAGCTGCGCCAGATCTCATTAGCGCGTTCAATCCTTACAATATATTTTCTTCTACTGAGGAAGTGGACTATGTATTGAAAGGATCATTTCATAAATTACAGCAGGGTGATGAAATTTCTTTTGGGGAATCAAAGATAAGGGTGCTATGGCCAAATCACTCTTCAAATTTAAAAGATGAAAATGATCATTCTTTAGTACTTTTATTTCAATCCAATGGGAGCGAAGTTTTATTGACGGGGGACATCAGTGAAGAAGTCGAGCTTCAACTAATCAATCAGTATCCGTGGTTGAAGCCTGATGTGTTCCAAGTGGCTCACCATGGAAGTTTAACGTCTACACATTCTGCATGGTTGGACCACTTATCAGCGAATCATTCTCTCATCTCTGTCGGTCAGAATAACCTTTATGGTCACCCGCACCCTGTAGTTCTTGAAAGGCTTCAAAAGAATGGTGTACATGTTTGGAGAACCGACCAGATGGGAGCGATAGAAGTGGAACTGTATAAGGGACAAGGTACGATTAAGCCTTACTTGCCATAGTATAAAGTAAACTAAAAAAGAGACTGAACAACAGTCTCCCTAGGCATTTGTTATATTTGGTTTACGAACCGATGATTTTCATTGTTGTTCCGATAAAGAAAATAATGAGAAAGAATAAAAACGAAAAAGTAAAACCTTTTAAGGAATCAACAACATCGTTTGTCTTAGATTGTACATCTTTTTCAAATTCGTTCACGATCATCCCTCCTACGATAAGTACAGTATAAATGAATACATATAAAAAATCTATATTTTTTATGTGAATTCAAAAAGTTGTAGAAATTTGAAGTTTGACAAGACTTAACAGCAATAATTTAACCAATAATACACAAAATAAGTATAGCACCAAACTTCGTTGAAGGCAAAGCTTTCCGGGAGCTTGTCTCCAACGTTTATATAGATATTGGGGGAATAATTATTTATTCCCTCTTTATTTCATTTGATGTAACGTATAAAATTCAACTATAGGATGAAAAGGAGTGAATTTATTTGCATGCACAACAATGGGTGAGCTCAGTAAAAGATACCGATATAGCTCCTATCTATTTATTATATGGAGAAGAATCTTATTTCATACAACAAGTCATTGGTCAAATTGAAGACTTATTGAAGAAAAAATATGAGGACTTTGATAAGAATACATATGACATGGAAAGTACTGTTGTTCAAGAAGCAATTCACGATGCTGAAACTTTCCCGATGTTTACTGAACATAAATTGACTATAATTAATCGAGCAAGTTTTTTGACTGGACAAGCAAAAAAAGAAGAGCTCGACCATCAAGTTGAGGTCTTACAGGATTTTGTGGAACACCCGGTTGAATTCAGCACCACTGTTATAATTGCTCCTTACGAAAAGTTAGACCAGAGAAAAAAGATCGTTAAAGTACTAAAAAATAAATGTACGACTATTGATTGTTCACCACCAAAGGTTCAGGATATGCAATCAATGATTACATATTTGGCCAAGGATAAGGGATTGGACTTATCAGGTTCTGTAATTGAACTTCTTTTAGAAAGAGTAGGAGAGCATCTGGATGCTTTAGATCATGAGCTTGAAAAGTTGGCATTATATTTTGAAAATGATCATGTGACATATGAGGGAGCAGAAGAATTAATAAGTGTACATGCAGAAACCAGTTCATTTACTTTGATGGATGCAATTGTAGAATTACAATTAGGGAAGGCTTTACAAATATTAAAGGAATTGAAGAAACAAAACGAAGAACCGATTGCTCTATTAGCACTCTTGACATCACAGATTCGACTATTACTTCTATGTAAATTACTGAAAGAAAAAGGTTACCAACAACAACAGATGGCTAAACAAATAAAATCTCATCCATATGCAATAAAAATGGCTCTCAAAAGAGAAAGAAGACTTAGTGAAAGCGTATTGAAAGAAATGATTCATTCGGCAATCAAAGTCGATGAATTCATGAAGTCGGGGAAAATGGATAAGTGGCTGGCATTAGAAATGTTTGTAAGAGATATGTCTCAACATATTCAGGAAAGAAAATACAATTAAAAAAAGATCCATTCTTGGATGGATCTTTTTAAAGCTCAATGTCTTAATGACATTGGGTTTTTTAATTGTCTAGCACCATCTATTGAAAATGGCACTCGTTTGTTACTTATTTTTTATAGTTGATTAACTTTTTTCATCAACTTGCTTTTATGACGATCTCCATTGTTTGAATGGACGATGTTTTTCTGTACTGCTTTGTCGATGTTGCTTAATGCTGTTTTCAAAGATTCTTTTGCTTGATCAACATTGTTATCACGTACAGCTTTTTCCACACGCTTAATAGAAGAACGCATGTCGGAACGATATTTTTGGTTACGTAGGCGATTATTTTCGTTAATCACTACACGCTTTTTAGCACTTTTGATATTTGCCACTTCTCTTCACCTCCTGATGAAAATGTCCACCATTAATTCTTATTGATTGTTTACGGACAAGGGTCATTTTACCAAAGCTTGAGGAAGTTTTCAATAGTTTGATGTCAAGTTGTTTAACTTGTCGTTTATTTTATGATCATTCGGAGACAATAAATCGAAAAGGAGGTTGTTATCAATTGAAAAAACAAGAGTATAGTCCAAGGACGGATTTAGCAATTGAAGCAAAAGAAATGTTTGTTGAAGAAAACCCTGATAAAAAGCATGAACTGGATGGCATCATCATCAAGGAATACGAAGAGGAAAATATCAAATTGACGCGTGTAGAAATAAACGAGCAGGGGAGCGAACGGGTTGGTAAAAACCCTGGACAATATATCACTATCGAATCTCTAAAGTTGAGGGAATTGAATCAAACATTTGAAAATCAGGTTGCATCTGTACTAGGAAAGGAAATCGATCGCTTACTTAAGTACCATGAAGTCAATGAAGGAGCAAGGTGTTTGGTTGTTGGTCTTGGGAACTCTTATGTTACTCCTGATGCACTGGGTCCTGATACGGTTAAAAAGGCATACATTACATCGCATTTATTTAAATATCACGAGGGAGTAGTAGGTGAAGGATTCCGCCCAGTTTCTGCATTCAATCCTGGAGTCATGGGGTTAACAGGTATGGAAACCAGCAATATGATTAATGGGATCGTCAAAGAATTGAACCCGGATTTCTTAATTGTAATTGATGCTCTTGCAGCCCGTTCGATTGATCGTGTGAATACCACAATCCAGTTATCAGATGCAGGGATTCATCCCGGATCGGGGGTAGGTAATGACCGGAAAGAAGTTAGTGAGAAGACGCTCGGAGTTCCTGTGTTCTCTATAGGAATTCCTACGGTTGTAGATGCAGTAACTATTACTAGCGATACAATTGATTACTTACTGAAACATTTCGGACGAGAATTGGAAACAGGTGATCAACCAAGTAAATCTTTAGTACCCGCTGGAATGTCTTTCGGTGAAAAAAAGCAATTGACTGACGAGGATTTACCAGATGAAGAAGTTCGTGAACGCTTCCTAGGTGTTGTAGGGATGTTAGAAATTGAAGAAAAGAGACAATTGATCCAAGAAGTACTACGTCCTCTCGGTCATGACTTGATGGTCACACCAAAAGATGTTGATGACGTAATTATTCATATGAGTAAAATAATCGCCTCGGGTATCAACCAAGGTCTTCACCAATCAATCACTAATGAAAATGCTTCAGATTATATCAGATAGAAATCTTTTATTGGTTCTATCACTTCACCTCTCTGAATAGAGTTTTAATAGAACTTTAATAGAGAGGTTGAAGTGTTGTGAAACCGAGACTAAAAATCAATATGGGACAACTTAATAAATGGAAAAAACATCCCTTCCTTATATTCCAGGTGCTTTTTTTGGCACTTCTTCTTTTAACACCACTATTTTCATTTAAACCATTTCATGAAGCTTCATCAAACATTTGGAATCATTGGTTCAATGAAGTAGATGGTGAATCATTTTCTTTATTTATGACACTAGATCAGCCGGTTTTTGCAGGCATGGTTGATCATGACGATGATGTCTTATCAGTTACAGATATAGCACTACCACTGCTTACCAATTTACCTTATAGAGATGTGCGTTTGCTTTTTGGACAGGAACTACCGAATTTTCCACGTTCAAATAGTCAGATTGTCGTTGCTGGTAGTGGTACTAACTACTTGACAACCTCGATTGAATCGGCGCCACCAGAGGATTTGTTTGAAGAAGGAAATGAAAAAACAGAAGGTACTAATAAGACTCCATATAGTGAAGAAGCGATATTTATTTATACGACCCATAACCGAGAAGGATTTCTTCCACACTTACCTGAGGGAACCAAGCCAAATGAATCTTTCCATACAACAGAAAACGTCATGAAACTAAGCAAATATCTGAAAAACGAATTTGAGTCATATGGGATACCATCCTATGCGGATCAAACAGATTACTATCACAGGTTGCAGCAGGAAGGACTTGCTTACCATCAATCTTATGAAATTTCACGGCCAGTAGTTCAAGAAGTGCAATCTCAAAATGAAGAGGTAACTTATTATATTGATATTCATCGCGACGCCCAACCAAGAAATATAACTACTACAGAAATTGATGGTCAATCAGTTGGGAAGTTGATGTTCGTAATTGGTGGAGAGCACGAAAATTATGAGAAGAACATGGAATTCTCTGTTGATTTACACAATGCACTTCAAGAGAAATACCCTGGTTTAAGTCGGGGGGTTGAAGTGAAGAAAGGTTCTTCGACGAATGGTGTTTTCAATCAAGACATTTCTGGAAGAGCCATTTTAGTGGAGGTTGGTGGGTTTGAAAATTCGTTCGATGAATTGAACCGAAGTCTTGATATTTTGGCAGAAACTTTTAGTGAGCTTTACTTTGAAAAACATGAAGCAGAAAAGCAATAGGGGGGATCAACATGCGTACAATATTTACAATATTGATTATAATCATCATTTTTCAAATAGGTTTTGAGTTAGGACAGCAGCAGAGTAATTATCCTGTCAGACCTGAATTTGTCATCGAAAAAGAGAGCGATTTAACAGAGGTCTCTGCCCAACCCTCTTTTGCTTCAAAACACAACCTTGTTCTGGAAGAGCCGAGTGATTCAAACAATAACATGTACGGTTTAGCGACTATTGTAGAAAAGAATGTTAAACAGATCTTCAGTTTCATTTTTCACTTTTTCAATAGGTTCACCGCTATGTTCTTTTAGTTACATTAACGATTGATAATTGAATAATCCTTGTTCTATTGCTATAATCGAGCTAGCGAACAGACGCTTTACAGGAGTGAATAACATTGACAAAGAAAAAACAACAAAATGTAAGAAACTTCTCGATTATAGCTCACATTGACCATGGGAAATCAACGTTAGCAGATAGAATCTTGGAGAAGACGAAAGCATTGACTCAAAGAGAAATGAAAGAACAATTCCTAGATGCAATGGACCTAGAAAGAGAACGTGGAATTACAATTAAGTTAAATGCAGTTCAATTAAAATATGACGCGAATGATGGAGACGAATATACTTTCCACTTGATTGATACACCTGGCCATGTCGATTTTACATACGAGGTATCCCGTAGTTTGGCTGCTTGTGAGGGGGCAATCCTTGTAGTCGATGCAGCTCAAGGAATCGAGGCCCAAACACTGGCCAACGTCTATTTAGCTTTGGATAATGACTTAGAGATCATCCCAGTCATTAATAAAGTAGACTTACCTAGTGCAGACCCTGACCGAGTGAAGAAGGAAATTGAGGATGTCATTGGAATAGATGCAGATGACGCGATTTTGGCTTCCGCCAAAGATGGAAAAGGAATTGACGAAATTCTTGAGAGAATTGTTTCTGATATACCTGCTCCAGTGGGCAATCCTGAGGAGCCAACGAAAGCATTAATTTTCGATTCCCTTTATGATTCCTACCGTGGTGTCATAGCCTATGTATGTATCAAAGAAGGTAGTATCAAAAAAGGCGATAAAATTCGGATGATGCAAACAGGAAAAGAATTTGAGGTAAGTGAACTTGGCGTGTTCACACCTAGCCCTATTCAACAAGATGAATTGAATGTAGGTGATGTTGGTTTCCTTACAGCATCTATCAAAAATGTGGGTGACAGCCGAGTAGGTGATACGATTACTTTAGCAAATCGTCCCGCTGAGGAGCCGTTACCGGGCTATAAAAAAATGAATCCAATGGTTTTCTGTGGATTGTACCCAGTAGATGCTGATGATTATAACGATCTACGAGAAGCATTAGAACGTTTAGAATTAAACGACTCTTCATTACAATATGAGGCTGAAACATCCCAAGCATTAGGGTTCGGGTTCCGTTGTGGATTCCTAGGTTTACTTCA
This sequence comes from Halalkalibacillus sediminis, assembly GCF_002844535.1. Lineage (NCBI taxonomy): Bacteria > Bacillati > Bacillota > Bacilli > Caryophanales > Bacillaceae > Halalkalibacillus > Halalkalibacillus sediminis. Next base: position 877,702 of record NZ_PJNH01000001.1, on the reverse strand, counting down.
TATGGAAATTGTCCAAGAACGTATTGAGAGAGAGTTCAACATTGAACTAATTACGACTGCACCAAGTGTTATATATGAAGTAGAAAAAACGGATGGCGAGTTACTTGAAATTGAAAACCCATCTCTTATGCCAGATTCTCAGCAAGTCAATGAAGTGAGAGAGCCTTTTGTCAAGGCAACTGTTATGGTACCAAACGATTTCGTTGGTCCGGTCATGGACATTTGTCAAAAGAAACGTGGTCAATTTCAGGACATGGAATACCTTGATGAAAATCGAGTGAACATTGTTTATGAAATTCCGCTTTCCGAAATTGTTTATGATTTCTTCGATCAATTGAAATCACAGACGAAAGGGTACGCATCTTTCGACTACGAATTAGTCGGTTACCGTACTTCTAACCTTGTAAAAATGGATATTCTACTTAATGGGGAATCCATTGATGCATTATCCTTTATTGTACACCGTGATTTTGCATTCCATCGTGGTAAACACATTGCTGAAAAATTGAAAGATTTGATTCCGAGACAGCAGTTCGAGGTTCCGGTCCAAGCAGCGATTGGAAATAAAATCGTTGCTCGTTCAACAATCAAAGCGATGAGAAAGAACGTTTTATCTAAATGTTACGGTGGAGATATTTCAAGGAAGCGTAAACTTCTAGAGAAGCAAAAAGAAGGTAAGAAGCGGATGAAGATGGTTGGTAAGGTTGAAGTACCACAAGAAGCATTCATGTCCGTGTTGGAAATGAATGATGATCAATAAAGGGAAGGGCCTTTGGGTCTTTCCTTTTTCTATTTAAAAAAGTCTATTTGTTTTAGAATTAAAGTAAAAACGAAGAGTTTCGCCATTTAGAGTCGGCGATAAACCAAGTTTTTCTTAAGAGGTGTTTTAAATGAATGTTAGAGCTACATATATCCATATACCTTTTTGTCACGAAATATGCCACTACTGTGATTTCGCTAAAATGTATTACGACGAAAGACTTGCTGATGAATATCTACACGCTCTCCATAAAGAGATGGAGTTCTATTTGGGCGACAATTCTAAACTGCAAATGGATACGATTTATATCGGCGGGGGAACACCAACCAGTTTGAATGAGCAACAGTTAGAGGTTTTGATGCAGTCCATTGACCACTTTTACGATATATCATCAGTTAAAGAGTTTACGATAGAAGCGAATCCTGGAGAATTCAATGAGGGTCATGTAAGAGTGATGAAGCAATATGGAATCAATCGAATCTCTTTAGGAGTACAAGTCTTAGATGATGATTATCTTGAAATGCTGAATCGAATCCACACGGTAGCTGATGTTGAAAAATCAGTAGATATGCTCCAATCTGCTGGGTTAACGAATATAAGCATGGATTTTATTTATGCATTGCCAGAGCAATCAGTATCTCATTTTAAAAGAACTTTAGAAAAAGCGCTTGCTTTCAATTTGCCTCACTATTCGTCGTATGCACTCCAAATCGAGCCGAAGACTGTCTTTTATCTGCGTCATCAGCAAGGGAAGCTTCATAAGCCTCCAGAAGAAGATGAGGTAGAAATGTACCATGCTTTACTAGATATGATGGAAGAGGCCGGTTTAAATCATTATGAGGTAAGCAATTTTTCGAAAACAGGTTATGAGAGTCTTCACAACTTGACCTATTGGGATAACAAAGAATATTTTGCATTTGGTGCCGGTGCGCATGGATACCTGAATGAAGAGAGATACGTGAACATCCGTCCGGTCAATCACTACATCCAGGCAATCCAACAAGGGGAAAAACCAATTTTGCACCGAGACACAATTACTTTAAAAGAAAAAGTGGAGGAAGAAATGTTTTTGGGCCTCAGAAGGCAGCAAGGGGTATCCGATCAAAACTTCCAACAAAAATATGGTTTTTCTTTTTACGATTTATATAAAAATCAGATCAGTCAATTGATTGAGAAAGGTTTTCTTGAGGAGTCAAATCGTAGTGTTCGAATGACAAGACAAGGGAAACTTTTCGGTAACGAAGTCTTTGCATCTTTCTTAATTGATGAAAAGATGTGGAAAAAGGTATTTACGAATTGACAGCATGCAATCATTTTGATAATTTATTATTAGAATTAGCACTCGATATTGATGAGTGCTAACAGGGGTGAGATAGACATGCTTACAGATCGCCAAATATTTTTGTTAAAAGTGATCGTCGATGAGTTCATACAGTCAGCACAGCCCGTAGGATCCAGAAATATTTCTAAGAAGGATGAAGTCACATTTAGCCCTGCTACAATTCGAAATGACATGGCGGATTTAGAAGAGCTAGGATTTTTGACTAAAACTCATTCTTCATCGGGTCGAATCCCTTCTGAAAAAGGGTATCGCTATTATGTTGACAATATCATGTCCCCGCTCCAGTTATCTAAGAAAGAAATTGGAGCTATCAAAGAATCATTTGACGAACGCCTAGTCGAGGTTGAGCGAGTCATGCAAAACTCCGCTCAAATCTTATCTGATATGACTAAATACACAACTCTTGTACTAGGTCCGGAAGTGTATGAAAACAAGCTAAAGCAATTGCAGATTGTGCCTTTGAATGCACATTCGGCTATTGCAATCTTGGTTACAAATACCGGTCATGTGGAACATAGGTTATTCGCCATTCCTTCAGATATCAGTCATTCAGATCTGGAGAAGACAGTGAATATTTTGAATGATAAGTTGTATGGTGTTCCGATTGTATACTTGGATCGGATGATTGAAAGTGAAGTAACTGACCTATTACAAAGGTATACGTCTGACTTTCAGCAATCATATGACTTGATACAGAAAGCTTTGTTCACTAGTCAACCAAATAACTTGTATGTAGGTGGAAAATCAAATATCTTGATGCAACCTGAGTTCAACGACATGGATACTGCACGCTCTTTGTTCAATATTATGGAGAGCGAAGAAAGAATCGCACCAATCTTAAAGCCTAGTAAAGAAGGTATGAATATCTTTATTGGTCACGAAAATAAGATAGAGGCGATGAATAATTGCACGTTGATCACAACTACTTACTCTCTAGGTGAAAACCAAGTTGGAACTATTGCCTTATTAGGGCCGACACGTATGGAGTATGCAAAGGTTGTTTCTTTATTGGATTTATGGAGCCGACAAATGACTCAAGCTTTGACTGATTGGTTTAACCAAGATTCAGACAGGTAATTGAACGACAAAGGTTGTTTAATGAAACTTGGCGATTTATGATGCCAAGTTTTTGTCACGCTTTTGCTTTGTTTTTAAGAAAAATTCATGATATATTATGCAATTGGAAAACATGGAGTATTGATTTGGGAGGTGACTGTATTGGATGAAAAAAAGACAGATGAACAAGTGTTGAATGATCAAGATGTATCAAAAGAGAATGTGGAAGAGCAAACTGTTGATACAGAAAATAATGAAGAAAATGAGCAAGAAGAAAAAACTGAAGTTGAACAGTTAATTGAGGAAAAAGAAGAACTAAACAATCGTTTGATTCGACTTCAAGCCGACTTCGATAACTACCGTCGTCGTGTTAAAAAAGAGAAAGAAAACGATTTAAAGTATAAATCTCAGGACCTGGCGACAGAGTTGATTCCTGTCTTAGATAACTTTGAACGCGCTTTGCAAGTAGAAGTCAGTGACAAAGATCAATCTTTTGTTGACGGAGTCAAAATGGTTTATCAACAACTACAACAGTCTCTAGCAAATGCTGGGATTGAAGAAATAGAAGCTGAAAATGAAAGCTTCGACCCACAAAAGCACCAAGCAATCATGCAAGTAGAAGAAGAAGGTTATGAATCTGATCAAGTGGTAGAAGTCTTACAAAAAGGTTACCAATTGAAAGATCGAGTAATCCGACCAGCAATGGTCAAGGTTAATCAATAAATTCATAAATTGAATAGTGTCATAAGGAGGAAATCAAAATGAGTAAGATTATCGGTATCGATTTAGGTACTACAAATTCATGTGTAGCAGTAATGGAAGGTGGCGAATCAAAAGTCATCCCAAATCCAGAAGGAAACCGTACTACACCATCAGTTGTTTCTTTTAAAAATGGTGAACGTCAAGTAGGTGAGGTTGCTAAACGTCAAGCAATTACAAACCCTAATACGATTCAATCCGTTAAGCGTCACATGGGTACAGACCATAAAGAGAAAATCGAAGATAAAGAATATACACCACAAGAAGTTTCAGCGATTATTCTTCAACACATCAAATCATACGCTGAAGATTATCTAGGTGAAGAAGTAAGTAAGGCTGTAATTACAGTACCGGCTTATTTCAACGATGCTGAACGTCAAGCTACAAAAGACGCTGGTAAAATTGCAGGACTTGAAGTTGAACGTATCATCAACGAGCCTACTGCAGCAGCACTAGCATACGGAATTGACCAAGACCAAGATCAGACAGTACTTGTGTATGACTTAGGTGGAGGTACTTTTGACGTATCTATCCTAGACATTGGTGATGGCACATTTGAAGTTGTATCTACTGCTGGTGACAACCGCCTAGGTGGGGATGACTTTGATGAAGTGATCATTGATCACATGGTTGCTGAATTCAAAAAAGAAAACGGAATTGACTTGTCTAAAGACAAAATGGCTAAACAACGTCTGAAAGATGCAGCTGAAAAAGCTAAGAAAGACTTATCAGGTGTAGCTCAAACACAAATCTCATTACCGTTTATCACAGCAGGAGAAGCAGGTCCATTACACTTAGAAATGAACATGACTCGTGCTAAATTTGAAGAGTTAGCTTCTGACTTAGTTGAACGTACAATGAAACCTACGCGTCAGGCTCTAAAAGATGCTGACATGAGTCCATCTGAGATTGACAAAGTATTACTAGTCGGTGGTTCAACTCGTATCCCTGCGGTACAAGATGCAATTAAGAAGGAAGTTGGAAAAGATCCTTCTAAAGGTGTAAACCCTGATGAAGTTGTAGCATTAGGTGCTACAATCCAAGGTGGAGTTCTTCAAGGTGATGTTAAAGACGTTGTGTTATTAGACGTAACACCACTTTCATTAGGTATCGAAACAATGGGAGGCGTATTCACTAAGTTAATCGAACGTAATACGACTATTCCTACAAGCGAACAGCAAGTATTCTCAACTGCAGCTGACAATCAGCAAGCAGTGGACATTCACGTACTTCAAGGTGAACGTGAAATGGCACAATATAATAAAACGCTGGGTCGCTTCCAATTAACAGATATTCCACCAGCACCAAGAGGTGTTCCTCAAATCGAAGTTAAATTCGATATTGATGCGAACGGTATCGTTAACGTAAGCGCAAAAGACCTTGGTACAAATAAAGAACAATCAATTACAATCAAGTCTTCATCCGGCCTTTCTGAAGAAGAAGTTGAAAGCATGGTAAAAGAAGCAGAAGAAAACGCAGAAGAAGATAAGAAGCGTCGTGAGGAAGTAGAACTTCGCAACGAATCTGAACAGCTAATTTCGACTGTAGATAAAACAATCAAAGATCTTGGCGAGCAAGTAACAGAAGAAGAAAAAGAAAAGGCTGAATCATTGAAAGGCGAACTTCAAACTGCTTTAGAAGGCGAAGACACTGAAGCTATCAAAGAGAAGAAAGAAGCTCTTGAGCAAGAAGTGCAAAACCTTTCTGTTAAGCTTTACGAGCAAGCTCAACAACAAGCAGAACAATCAGCAGGAGAGCAGCAGGACGAAGATGTTGTAGATGCTGATTATGAAGAAGTCAACGAAGAAGATAAAAAATAAGCAAAAGCTATAACACAATTGAAAGGAAGTCAAAGTCAAGGGTTCTTGGCTTTGGCTTTTTTAACGAATATGAACTCGAATGTAACGTTGATTGAGTTGTAGAATTAATGTTATGATAAACTTTATGCAAGAAGATGCAGGAGAGTGATCATCCAGTGAGTAAACGAGATTATTATGATGTTTTGGGTGTTTCTAAAGACGCATCCAAAGACGAAATAAAAAAAGCATATCGTAAGTTAGCAAGAAAATATCATCCTGATGTGAGCCAAGAAGAAGGCGCATCTGATAAATTCAAAGAAGCAAAAGAAGCATATGAAGTATTAAGTAACCAACAAAAGCGTGCCCAGTATGATCAATTTGGCCATGCAGGAGCACAACAAGGTGGTCAAGGCTTCGGCGGAGGATTCAATGCTGAAGGATTTGGTGACTTCGGTGATATATTTGATATGTTCTTCGGAGGTGGCGGTCGCCAACGCGATCCAAATGCTCCTAGAAAAGGGCAAGACTTGCAATATACTATGGAAATCCAGTTTGAAGAAGCGGTTTTCGGTAAAGACACAACTATTCATATACCTAAAGAGGAAGAATGTGAAACATGTGAAGGTTCTGGAGCCAAACCTGGATCTGATGTGAAAACCTGTTCACAATGTAATGGAGCAGGTCAATTGAATGTCGAACAGAACACACCTTTTGGTAGAGTAGTTAATCGTAGAGTATGTAACCAGTGTGAAGGTACTGGACAGGAAATTGAAGATAAATGTACTACTTGTGGCGGATCCGGGCGAGTTAAAAAGCGTAAGAAAATTGATATCAATATCCCAGGTGGAATTGATGATGGTCAACAAATCCGAGTTTCAGGCCAGGGTGGACCTGGTGTGAATGGTGGCCCTCCAGGGGATCTATTCGTTGTTGTACGTGTTCGTCGCCATGAATTTTTCGAACGTGATGGGGACGATATCCTTTGTGAAATGCCAATCACCTTTACTCAGGCAGCACTAGGTGATGAAATGGAAGTTCCAACCGTACACGGTAAGGTTAAGTTAAAAATTCCTGCTGGAACTCAAACTGGAACGCACTTCCGCTTGAAAGGCAAAGGTGCACCAAATGTTCATGGTTACGGGCAAGGAGATCAACATATTTTAGTTAAAGTAATTGTTCCTAAAAATATGAATGACCGCCAAAAAGAAATTCTTCGAGAATTCCATGAAATTACGAGTGATGAAGAAATCGATGAGCAGTCAGATAGCTTATTTACACGAATGAAACGTGCATTTAAAGGTTAATAAATAATTGAAATGAGTGGATGACATTTGAAATGGTCTGAAATAAAAATTCACACGACTAATGAAGCGATTGAACCTATTTCGAATATTTTACACGAGTCGGGAGCAAGTGGGGTCGTTATTGAAGACCCCCGCGACTTGTTTCAGGATCATGTAACCTTGTATGGGACAATTTATGAGCTTGATCCTAACGACTATCCTGAAGAAGGTGTATACGTTAAAGCTTACCTTCCAGTCAATAGCTTTTTAGGTGAAACAGTTGATGAAATTAAGCAATCAATCAGTAATCTTGTACAATTTGATATCGATATTGGTAAAAACCAAGTCACTATTTCCGAAGTGAACGAAGAAGAATGGGCAACGGCTTGGAAGAAATACTATAAACCAGTTAAAATTTCAGAGAAAATTACAATCATTCCTACATGGGAAGATTACACTCCAGTTAGTAGTGATGAAATCATCATCGAGCTGGATCCAGGTATGGCATTTGGAACTGGAACACATCCGACGACTGTATTAAGTTTACAAGCCTTAGAACAATATCTACATGAGGATGATATTGTTTTAGATGTTGGTTCAGGTTCAGGAGTATTGTCTATTGCTGCAGCTTTATTAGGGGCAAAGAAAATCTTTTCTTACGATTTAGATGAAGTTGCCGTAAAAAGCACACAAATCAATACAAAGTTGAACAAAGTCAATGACCGTGTAGATGCATCAAAAAATAACCTTTTAGAGGGTATTACTTCTACGAGTGATTTGATTGTTTCAAACATTCTGGCCGAAATCATTGTTCAGTTCACAGACGATGCATTTGAAAGACTTAAACCTGGAGGAGTATTCATTACATCTGGTATTATTAAAGCTAAGAAGGACTTGGTAAAACAGACATTAGTTGAATCAGGTTTTGAAATTATCGAAGTGAATCAGATGGAAGACTGGATTTCAATTGTGGCCAAAAAACCTGAATAATAGAGGTTATCAAAATGCAACGTTATTTCATATCCGATAATAATTGGACAAAAGAACAAGTTCACATTGATGGAGAGGATAGACATCACATTGTCAATGTGATGAGAATGACTTCTGGTGATAAAATCATCTGTTGTAATGTCGATGGGTCTTCTTATTTAGTGGAGATTACAGAAATTACTGATGATAAAGTGACTGGTGCTCTTGTCGAAGCATTAGATGAAAAACAAGAAATGCCGGTAAAAGTGACAATTGTCCAAGGACTTCCTAAAGGTGATAAGTTAGAGTTAATTGTCCAAAAAGGAACCGAATTAGGGATGTTTGCTTTTATACCTGTTCAAATGGACCGTTCGATAGTCAAATGGGATTCGAAAAAGGAAAGCAAAAAACTTTCTAGATTACGAAAAATTTCTAAAGAAGCGGCAGAACAATCCCATCGCTCTAAGTTACCTTTGATTCATGAGAAGCACACATTGAAAGAGGTTTTAAGCGAAAATACTTATGATCATTTATTTGTAGCAAGTGAATTAGAAGCAAAAGCACCTTCAGAAGATGGTTCATTTGCAGAAGCACTTAAACAAATTTCTCCTGGCGACAATTTATTGGTTGTAATTGGACCAGAGGGTGGTCTATCCAATGATGAAATTTCGTTTTTGACATCGAATCAGTTTAAATCGATCCGTTTAGGACCTAGAATTCTAAGAACGGAAACAGCTCCACTTTATGTGTTATCCGCTATTTCCTTTTATTTTGAAGAATGGAGGTGAGTGGTGTGACAACAGTTGCATTTCACACCCTTGGCTGTAAGGTAAACCATTATGAAACTGAAGCCATTTGGCAGTTTTTTAAAGAAAGTGACTACGAACGTGTGGAGTTCGACCAACACTCTGACGTTTATGTAATTAATACATGTACAGTGACTAACACTGGGGACAAGAAAAGTCGCCAGGTAATTCGTCGTGCAATTAGAAAAAATCCTGATGCAGTTATATGTGTAACTGGATGTTATGCACAGACTTCACCTGATGAAATTATGAATATCCCAGGTGTTGATATTGTGGTTGGAACACAGGAGCGTCGAAAGATGCTGGAGTACATAGAAGAATATAAAGATGCACGCCAACCGATCAACGGTGTTTCTAATATCATGAAAACTCGTGTGTTCGAAGAAATGGACGTACCACAATTTACTGACCGTACAAGAGCTTCCCTGAAAATCCAGGAAGGTTGTAACAATTTCTGCACGTTTTGTATCATTCCTTGGGCGCGTGGTCTAATGCGCTCCAGACCACCTGAGGATGTAATAAAACAAGCTCAACAATTAGTCGATGCGGGCTATCAGGAAATCGTTTTGACGGGAATTCATACAGGTGGTTATGGTGAAGACTTGAAGGACTACAATCTTGCTGCTCTGTTACGTGAGTTGGATAGAAAGGTTGTAGGTTTGAAACGTATTCGAATTTCCTCTATTGAGGCAAGCCAGATTACTGACGAAGTGATTGATGTTCTCAATGAATCAGATAAAATTGTGCGTCACTTGCATATTCCACTTCAGTCAGGCTCTGATACTGTTCTTAAAAGAATGCGACGCAAATATACGATGGAGTTTTATCATGGCCGTGTAGAAAAAGTGAAAAAAGCTTTACCGGGTCTTGCGATTACATCTGATGTTATCGTTGGTTTTCCAGGCGAAACTGATGAAGAATTTATGGAAACTTATCGATCCATTCAGAAAATCGGTTTTTCAGAACTGCATGTTTTCCCATACTCTCAGCGTACAGGGACCCCTGCAGCCAGAATGAAAGACCAAGTAAGTGATGATGTTAAAAATGATCGGGTTCATCGTTTAATCGAGCTCTCTGACCAACAGGCGAAGGAATATGCCTCAGAATATGAAGGGGAAGTTTTAGAAGTTATCCCTGAAGAAAGATTTAAGAAGGATCCGACTAGTAATTTGTTTGAAGGTTATTCAGATAATTACATGAAAGTTGTATTTGAAGGAACAGAAGACATGATTGGCAAAATTGTCCGAGTGAAAATCACAAAACCAGGTTATCCTTACAATGAAGGAACTTTCGTCCGTGTGATGGATGACTCCAGTCAGAAGGAAGTAATTTAATAAAAATTCAATAGGAGTGGATAACATGAATAAACAACTAGCGTCCATGATTGATCATACCCAGCTAAAACCAGAAACCCAAGCAGAAAAAATCAACCAAATTTGTGAAGAGGCAAAGACTTATAGTTTTGCTTCTGTATGTGTGAACCCTACTTGGGTAAGCCACTGCTATGAACTTCTTAAAGATTCAGAAGTAAAAGTATGTACGGTTATTGGTTTTCCATTAGGTGCTACAACGTCAGAGACCAAATCTTTTGAGACATCCAATGCGATTGAAAATGGAGCAACTGAAATTGATATGGTCATTAATATCGGATCATTGAAAGATGGACGTTATGAAGAGGTAGAAAGTGACATTCAAGCTGTGGTTGATGCTGCAAAAGGAAAAGCACTAGTAAAAGTTATCATCGAAACAGCACTTCTTGAGAATGATGAAAAAATCAAAGCATGTGAACTTGCTAAAAAAGCTGGAGCGGACTTTGTCAAAACATCTACTGGATTTTCAGGTGGTGGTGCAACGGTTGATGACATTCGTTTAATGCGACTGACGGTAGGACCTGAAATGGGTGTTAAAGCTTCAGGTGGGGTCAGAAACCTTGAGGATGCAAATGCAATGATTGATGCAGGAGCTACTCGAATCGGGGCTTCTGCAGGTGTTGATATCGTTTCAGGAAATGAAGGTACCAGTGATTATTAATTTAATGAAATCCTCTACTCGGTGATGAGTGGAGGATTTTTTGATTTATCTTCTCAATAAGCCTAAAGTTCTTGAAATAGGTTTGATGAATATTAAGAAAATCAATCCTGTGAATAAATTGTATAAAAAACTGATATAAACAATTTGTTGATCAGTAGAAGAAGTTATAGATTCACTCCATTGTATGATAAAACCACTAACAATCGCTGGGTAGGCGATGAAAGCACCGATGATATTCATCAAAATATGTGCATAGGCAATAATTCTTGTATGGGAAGGTTGAGTGAGGGTGACAATCCATACGGAAATACAAGTACCTATATTTGCCCCTAACAAAAGGTAATAAATGTGGACTAAAGATAAGCCAGTACCATCATTTATACTCATCAAAATTCCGGTCAGCACGGTGGAAGATTGAACGATACTTGTTATTAGGATCCCTGTGATGATTTGTATGAGGGGTTGTCCAGAAAGAAGAGATTGCTCAACTAATGGATTATCAAGAAAAATGCTAAGCGAACGAAATCCGAGTAATGAACTGTATATGACCCCGAGACCTAATAAAATAGCTCCGACCCAGTGGATAATGTTTCGTTTATTGAATATAAGAATTAAACCTGCAAGAAGGCAAATAAACATAAGAGTTTGATCATTCCATACAAAAAGTTGGGAAGTGATGGTAGTAGCAACATTTGCTCCAATTAAGTAACTGATTATAAAAGGAATTGACAAAGATGTAGATGCAAAGAATATGATAAAAAGAGCTATGGAAGCTGAGCTGCTTTGCAAGAGTAACGTCAGAAAAAATCCTAACCAAAGGCCATTTAAAATGGTTTGATGTTTTTCAATTTCCTTAACTAATGGCTGAGTAATTCCACTACAACCATATCTCAAATAGGCAATCCCTAAAAGAAAAATAGATAAATAAACTGCAAATGATAGAAATAGAGTGTACACCGCATCTCACCTCAATCTATTGTATGGTGTGTAAGTATTTTCATGCTTGAATAGGGATATTGATTATTGACCTGAGGCTCATTGTTTAATATAATATGTTGAGTGCACTAATTTGCACTTATTTACGTGTTTCATTTGGAGGGAGGGTAGAGCATGTCAAATTCAACTCGCGTGAAAAAGAATGAGTCTATTGAGGATGCTCTTCGACGCTTCAGACGCGGCGTTTCAAAGAGTGGAACGTTGTCTGAGTATCGTAAACGTGAATTCTACGATAAGCCTAGTGTTCGTAGAAAGAAAAAATCTGAGGCTGCTAGAAAGCGCAAAAAGTAAGAGGGTGTAACACTGGATGACTTTGCTTGAACGATTAAATGAAGATATGAAACAAGCAATGCGGAATAAGGAGAAAGATAAATTAACCGTCATCCGTATGGTTAAGGCGTCTTTGCAAAACGAAGCGATCAAGAAAAAGGATGGAGAACTTTCTGAAGAAGAAGAGCTCCAAGTTCTTACTCGTGAAGTTAAGCAAAGGAAAGATTCCCTCCAAGAGTTCAGAGAAGCTGATCGTGAGGATCTAGCAGTAAAGACTGAGCAAGAGCTAGTCATTATTGAACAATATTTACCGAAGCAGCTGACTGATGATGAATTAAAACAAGTAATTCAGGAGACAATTGAGGAAGTAGGCGCTAGCTCTAAACAAGATATGGGAAGAGTAATGAGCGCAGTTATGCCGAAAGTTCAAGGAAAAGCTGACGGTTCAAAAGTAAATCAAATTGTCATGAAACAATTAACATAAGGGGTTGCTTGATGAATGCCTGGCATTTCGACAAATCGTTGAAAGCGTACTAACAATAGTTGTGCGTTCGATTTGTCGGTCTGTCAGGTATTTATTTTTATTAACAAGTGTAAATACTAATAGAAATGAAACTTTTTAATCATATTAATCGTAGTAGAAGTAATATCTAGAAATGGGGGGGGTCTTGTGAAAAAGAAATTATATATTTTCTTAATCTTTGCATTATCATTTATATGGATTAATCAGGCGGGTGTTACAGCTGATAACCACGAGTCTTCAACAGATGTTTATGTGATACCGATCGAAAACGAGGTTGAAAGAGGCCTGGTCGCTTTCTTAGAACGAAGTATTCAGGAAGCTGAGGAAGCTTATGCCGATTACATTGTTTTTGAAATAAACTCTCCTGGGGGTAGAGTGGATTCTGCTGAAGAGATTGCTACTTTAATTTCCAGCGTGGAAATCCCGAATGCTGCTTATATCATCAATCAAGCGCTTTCTGCTGGCTCATACATAGCATTGAATGCACAGGAAATTTACTTCAGGCCGGGTGCGACAATGGGAGCTTCGGGAGTCATTGTAGGGGACGGAACTGCTGCAGATGAAAAAGCACAGTCTGCTTGGATAGCAGCGATGACTGCAGCTGCTGAGCAAAATGACCGTGACCCATTATACGCAGAGGCGATGGCAAATCCAGACCTTGATTTATCAGAATATCGTGCAGGGGAAGGGGATTATCTGACCTTGCGTGCTGATGAGGCTTTGGAAGTAGGTTATTCTGAAGGTACAGCCGAAAATCGTGCAGAACTCTTCGAAATGCTTGATATTAAGAATCCACAGGTCGTAGAAACAGAACTGACATTTTCTGAGCACATCGCACGTTTTGTAACTAGTCCGGTTGTAATTCCTATTTTACTTTCTGTAGCGAGCTTGGGGTTGATTGTAGAATTATATTCTCCTGGATTCGGAATACCAGGGATAATGGGCCTATCTGCATTGTTGTTGTTCTTTTATGGACATTTAATTGCAGGATTTGCTGGATATGAAAGCATCATATTATTCATCTTAGGAATCGTGTTAATTGTTCTAGAGATATTTGTCCCAAGTGGCATTCTAGGAGTCATTGGAGGAGGAGCCATATTGGGAGCAATGCTTGTAGCTGGAGCTGATTTAGGCTATATGGCATTTAGTATAGGAATTGCATTATTGATTGCGTTGGTAGGAATATTTATTTTATTTAGAAAATTGGACTTTAATAAAGGAATTTTTGGTAAGATTGTATTAACTGATCAAACCACGACTGATTTAGGTTATGTTTCAAACTCTAATCGGATGGAACTTATTGGTAAAGAAGGAGAGGCACTGACTTATTTAAGACCAGCCGGAACAGCTGTCATTGATGATGAGAGGTTGGATGTCGTGTCTGAAGGTGGCTTTATCGCCGCCGGTACAAAGATCAAGGTTGTAAAAGTGGAAGGTTCTCGGATTGTGGTTCGAGAAGTTCACGATAAATAAAAAAGATATTAGGAGGAATATGTAAATGAACTATGCGGATTTATTTCCATTATTGCTAGTTGCAGTACTGATTATTGCTATTGCAATTTTATTCACGTTTGTTCCAGTAATGCTCTGGATAAGCGCCCTTGCTGCAGGTGTTAAAATCAGTATCTTCACTCTGATTGGAATGCGTTTACGTCGGGTTGTACCAAAAATGGTGATCAACCCTTTGATCAAGGCACATAAAGCGGGTGTAGATGTAAATACCAATCAATTGGAGAGTCACTACTTAGCAGGCGGTAACGTTGACCGAGTTGTAAATGCTTTGATTGCTGCTCAACGTGCCAATATTGAATTGAGCTTCGAGCGTGCTGCAGCTATTGATTTAGCTGGACGTGACGTATTAGAAGCCGTTCAAATGAGTGTTAACCCTAAAGTTATCGAAACTCCATTCATCGCTGGTGTTGCAATGGATGGTATCGAAGTTAAAGCGAAAGCTAGAATCACTGTGCGCGCGAATATCGATCGTCTTGTTGGTGGTGCTGGTGAGGATACGGTTATTGCTCGTGTTGGTGAAGGAATCGTAAGTACGATTGGTTCATCTGAAAGTCACAGCAAAGTATTAGAGAATCCTGACCTTATATCTAAGAATGTTCTTTCTAAAGGCTTGGATTCAGGTACAGCATTTGAAATCTTGTCTATCGATATTGCTGATATTGATATCGGTAAAAACATCGGCGCAATTTTACAGACTGACCAAGCAGAAGCAGATAAGAATATCGCTCAAGCGAAAGCTGAAGAGCGTCGTGCAATGGCAGTAGCACAAGAGCAAGAAAACGTTGCAAAAGTACAAGAAATGCAAGCTAAAGTTGTTGAAGCAGAAGCACTTGTACCTCAAGCACTTGCTGAAGCACTTCGCAATGGTAATATGGGTGTCATGGATTACGTCAACTACAAGAACGTATTAGCAGACACTGACATGAGAGATATGATTGGTAAACTTAGCAAGAAAGAGAATGACGATTACGATGATAATAAGTAACCTTCTCTAAATTAGAAAGAGAGGTGTTGACAAATGGGTGAGTTCATAGAAGCCATAGCAGGGAATATATTTGTTCTTCTTGCACTCGTGGCTGGTTTGGTTGGTTTTTTTCAAAAGGAAAAGCGTGAAGACGAAAGTGAACAGCGACGTCCTAATAGACCAACTCCTAGACCCAATCGTGAACAGAGGCCAAGCCGTGAGCAAGTAACCGAAGCAAGAGAAACTCTTCAAGAAAAGGTCTCATCTAGTGAGCGTTTTTCTACAGAGGCTTCGAACAAATGGTATGAAGCTATGGAGGATTCCAAAGCTGAAAGAGAAGAAAGCTTATCCGATATGGGTGAAGCCATCGGGAAATATGATGGTATTCAAAACACGATCAAAAGGAATTCGCTAGTTGACAAAGATCGGACTTATGGTCCCAACGTGTCGATTAAAAAGAATTTAAACAAGAAAAGAATCATTGAAGGCTTTATAATGAGCGAAGTTTTAGCTGAACCAAAAGCTAAAAGAAGAAAAAATATATAAAGAAATGAGCAAGGTGTGAATATCACGCCTTGCTTTTTTTTGTGCTAGTTTCCCCTTTCAAATCATAAGATTATGTTGATAGGGGGCGTATAAATGAAGCGCTTGAGAAAAGGAGTTCAGCGTCTTTTGACTGATCGGTTGAATATGCCGAAAGATATTATTTACGATTACCCGAGGTTAACGATGATCGGACATATTCACTTATATATAGAGAACCATCAAGGATTATCTCTTTTTGAATCATATGAAATTAGAGTTAAGCAACATATCGGAACCATTCAAATTCAAGGAAAAAACTTAGTAATAAAAAATTTATTACCATCTGAGATGGTCGTTGAAGGTGAAATTACAAACGTTCAATTATTACTTGAAGGCGAAGGGGGTCGGTTAAGTTGAATGGTTTTCATTGGAATGAGTATGTGAAGGTCCATGTAAAAGGTGGACAGGCATCACAATTGTTTTTAGAGCTGCATCGCTTATCTATACCGATGCATGATATCAAACGAGAAAACGAAACAGAAATCAAATTCTGTACAAGTCTTGATTCTGTAAAAGAGATAAAATCAATCAGGAAGAGGTTTCAATGCAAGGTCTATTTTGAGAGAAAAAATAGTATAAAACGCGCTTATAAAATGAGGGGTAGAATGGCTTCCTATGTCTTAGGAACATTTTTTGCATTGTTTTTATTATTCGCCCTTTCGAATGTTATTTGGAAAGTCGAAATAGTTGGAGGATCACCTGAGTCTAGGTTCGAAGTTTCTCAGTTGATTGATCAGTTGGGCTTGAAGCAAGGTAATTGGGTCCAAGCATCAGAAGATATCAGCACAGTCGAACGTGAAGTTATGAATCAAATTGAGAAAATATCTTATATAGGGATTAACCGTACAGGGACAACCTTCTTAATTAAGATAAAAGAGCAATCAATCAACGAACCTGATCCCGACGAGCATCCAAGTAATCTTATTGCCAGTAAATCAGGGACGATCCACTCCATGTTTATAACCAATGGCCGTCCTTTGGCTAAAGTCAATGACACTGTAAAGAAAGGTGACATATTAGTAACGGGTGAACTATCTGAAGAGGGGGAAGACTTTACGTATTCAGAAGGCGATATACTAGCGGAAGTTTGGTATAATATAGATGTTACAATTGAAAATAAAGCTTTGCTATATTCACTGGAAGATGAAGCAACACAACGCTATTCTTTGAATATAGGTAACCGTGAATTTTTTGCAACCAATAAAGAAGACTTGGTCGAGGTTCACAAAAGAAGCCAGCCACTATTTTTTCTGAATTGGGAACTTCCTTTATCGATTAACAAAACGTTATTTCTGCAAGAACAAAGTTTAGAGCAAACTATTGAAACTGAAGACTATACCAATTATGTAGAAGCTCAGTTGAAAAGAAAGCTCGGTCAATCTGTTGAATTGATTTATCTAAAAGTTTTGCACGAGCAAAGGCACAGTGATAAAGTTGAACTAGAACTATTTGTAAAAGTGATTGAAGATATTTCAGAGGCTCAAATCATAAACCAAGGAGACTGATGTATGCAAGAGGGAAAACAAATCATCGATCTACACTTAGAAGATCATGAAGATACATTGAATTTATTTGGAACAAATGATCGTAATATTAAACAAATTGAAGAATTTCTACCTGTTAAAATCATAACGCGTGGTGGACAATTAAAAATAGAAGGTGAACAAAAAGACGTTGAAACTGTCGAGGCCCTTATCCAACAAGTGTTGAAAATCATTAAAAAGGGGATTACTGTAACTGAACGAGATATCATATATGGTTTGGAATTAGCTCGATTAGATAAACTCGAACAGTTTGAAACTCTTTTTGAAGACGAAATTACAAAAAATCAGCTAGGTAAACCTATTCGTGTAAAAACTTTAGGTCAAAGAGAATACGTAGCTGCCATGAAGGCAAATGATCTAGTATTCGGTATCGGTCCAGCTGGTACAGGAAAAACTTACCTTGCGGTTGTTATGGCAGCAAAGGCGTTACGTAACGGAGATGTCAAACGACTTGTCCTAACGCGTCCTGCGGTAGAAGCAGGAGAGAGCCTAGGCTTCTTACCTGGAGACTTGAAAGAGAAAGTGGATCCATACTTACGTCCATTATATGATGCTCTCCATGATGTTATAGGTACTGAACATACTGCAAGGTTGATGGAACGGGGTACAATCGAAATTGCTCCTTTAGCCTATATGCGAGGCCGTACACTTGACGATGCTTTTGTCATATTGGACGAAGCACAAAATACTACCCCCGAGCAAATGAAAATGTTTTTAACTCGTTTAGGTTTTGGTTCTAAAATGACCATTACTGGAGATATTACTCAAATTGACCTTCCAAAAGGTATGACATCAGGGCTGAAAGCAGTTGAGGATAGACTGAAAGGTGTCAAAGGAATCTCTTTCAACTATTTAACAGGTACAGATGTTGTTCGACACCCATTGGTTCAGAAAATCATTGATGCCTATGAAAAATAGTTATTAAAAAAGTTGGTGCTTTCAATGTATGAGGTGGAAAAGAATATAACTTCATCTGAAGCTAAAGATTATAGCAAAGGAATAAAAAGTTATGGGGTACTTCTGTCAGCTGTTGTTGTACCCCTTATTTTTTTATTGGCGTTAATTGTTGAATATTTTAGAGTCACCATTCCGTTACATGTGTTGTTTCTGGGTTCTTTTTTGGCAGTAGTTGGGATTTTGGTCTTACGGTTAGAACATGATCATATGTCAGGCTGGACAAAACAAATGGCGTTTTCAAGTGCTTTGGTTGGGACAAGTTTATTGATATTTATGGTTCTGATTAATGTTTTCGGGCCATCTGTCAATAGCCTGTTTTATCTCATACCTGTTGCTGCTTATGCAGTTTTGATGAAAGAACTCGTAAATGAAAGGTATGCTTTGGTTGCGTCTGTTTTTATGGCTCTTTTCGGTGCAATTTACATGAATGGAGCTACAAGTGACTTTTTAATGTTTTCAGCATTTATATTCTTTTTAATATCTCAATGGACGGCGGTATATTTATACCAATCAATCAAAGATCGCGCCTCTTTAATAAAGACATCAGCTGTATTAATTACAGTACATTTAGGATTTGTAATTTTACAACAGGTAAATGCTATTAACGATTTATGGTCAATGAACTGGGTGGTTGCAGCTCTGCTTTCAATATCATCCATTTTCATCTCAGCGATTTTGATTTTTGGAGTAATACCTATTATAGAAGCAAGTTTTAATACATTAACTGAAACTAAATTACTCAACTTGTCGAACCCCAATCATCCATTATTACGCAAAATACTTGTGGAAGCTCCGGGCACTTATCACCACAGTGTGATGGTGGCAAACCTGAGTGAATCTGCGAGTATGGCAATCGGTGCTAACGGACTGCTTGCGCGAGTAGCTTCTTATTACCATGATGTAGGTAAATCATTTCGGCCGAAATATTTCATTGAAAACCAACACAACATGAAAAATCCCCATGATGATATGAGTCCCGAGGACAGTGCAGAAATTATATTATCCCATCCAAGCGATGGAGCCAAAATTTTGAGAAATTATGATATACCTAAAGAAATCATTGATATAGCAGAACAACATCACGGAACAACGCTTCTGAAGTTTTTCTATTATAAAGCGAAGGAGACGGACCCTTCTGTAATAGAAAGTTCATTTCGATATACCGGTCCCGTTCCTCAATCAAGGGAAGCTGCTATTATAAATATTTGTGATTCGGTAGAGGCGGCCGTTCGTTCCAAAGAGAACCCTACAAATGAAGAAATACAGAAGATTGTACGCTCCATCATTCATGACCGACTTACTGATGGGCAATTGGACGAGAGCAGTTTAACATTAAAGGATTTGAGGGAAATTGAAATAGATATATGTGACATGTTGAAGGGAATCTTTCACGCACGAATTGAATATCCAGAGGAAGCTACAAGAGAAAAAGTGAAGGAGGCGCATTAATTGATCATTGATTTTAACGATGAAACTGAACGTCTAACGAGCGAGCAATTAGATAAACTACTTGAATTACTTCAGTTTGCTGGAAAAAAGGAAAATGTTTCAGAAGAAGCTGAGCTATCTGTAACATTTGTGACGGATGAAGAGATTCAAGAAATCAACAAAAAATATCGAGACAAAGATAAACCTACAGATGTTATATCTTTTGCGATGCAAGAGATTGGAGAAGAAGAACTTGAAATAACAGGTGAGGATCTACCTGTCCATTTAGGGGATATTATTGTATCACTAGATCGTTGCGTGGCTCAGTCAGAGGAATATAATCATTCTTTTGAACGAGAGTTAGGCTTTTTAGCTGTTCATGGACTTTTACATTTACTTGGGTACGATCATATGTCAGATAGTGATGAACAAAAGATGTTCAGTCGACAAGAAGAAGTATTGAGTGAATATGGGTTGAAACGCGATGAAACGTAACCGTGTCGGTTTTAACTATGCAATAAGAGGTATTTTCACTGCATTACAGACAGAATATAATATGAAAATTCATTTTGTTGTTATGTTCGTTACTCTTTTTGCAGGTTTATACTTTCAACTGTCTGTATTTGAGTGGCTCTTTGTTTTGATCGCGATCGGCTTTGTGCTGGCGTTTGAACTAATGAACACAGCTATTGAGTTAGTAACAAATCAATTGTTTCCTGGCCAGCATGAAGATGCCAAAAGAATAAAAGATATTAGTGCAGCATCTGTATTGATCGCAGCCGTTTTTGCAGCGATCGTAGGAACAATAATATTCGCACCTAAAGTAATCAATTTAATATCTTAATTTGACTTTCTAATTAACAAAAACATTACGCTTGAAGGAGTTAAACATATGACAGAGTCTTACCGTTCAGGATTCATTTCCATCATCGGTCGACCGAATGTAGGTAAGTCTACATTCATGAATCGAGTGATTGGACAAAAGATAGCTATAATGAGTGATAAACCTCAGACTACGAGAAATAAAATTCAAGGTGTATTGACCGAGGAACAATCGCAAATGATCTTTATTGATACACCAGGTATCCATAAACCCAAACACAAATTAGGCGACTTTATGGTCAAGTCCTCAATGAATACACTTAATGAAGTTGACTTGATCTTATTCATGATCAATGCTCAAGAAGGGTATGGAAAAGGTGATGAATTTATCATAGAACGCTTAAAAAGTGTTTCGAATCCAGTCATACTCGTCATAAACAAAATTGATGAGGTACATCCGGATCAATTGCTACCTATGATTGAATTTTATAAAGAACAAATCGATTTTGAAGAAATTGTACCTATATCCGCATTGAATGGAAACAATGTTGATCGCCTTGTAGATGTGATGAGAGGATATTTACCCGAGGGACCGCAATTTTATCCAGAAGATCAGATCACAGACCATCCGGAAAGGTTTATAATAAGTGAATTTATCAGAGAGAGGGTTTTACATCACACACGTGAAGAAATACCCCACTCGATTGCTGTCGTGATTGATTCAATAAAAGGTAGAGATGATTCTGAGATTATTGATGTACAGGCAACAATAATAGTTGAAAGGAAATCTCAAAAAGGGATCATCATTGGTAAGCAAGGTAAGATGCTTAAGCAACTAGGAACCGAAGCGAGACAAGAAATTGAGAGAATGCTTGGTTCAAAAGTGTACCTAGAACTGTGGGTAAAAGTGCAGAAGGATTGGCGTAACCACATGCATCAGTTAAGAGAATACGGATACCGAGATGATGAGTATTAATTACTGAGTTGGTAATTATTTATACACATGAGATATGTTTGTTCAGGTGAAACTATAGATAAGCAGTTGTTTTCATTTAATCAAAACTGAAAGGTGGAACTTTTTATGACAGATTTACCTTGGAAAGTTTTTGTGAAAACAGGTAACATCGAAACTTATTTATTGCTGAAGCAAATGGAAGAGAGTGTTGATGAAGAATTGTTCGCTCAAGATGATGCACCATCGTCTAGTGAGACACAAATGCAAAGTGACTTGACTGGTCAAGTCAAGTAATGGTTTTTGAAAAGAAAGTCGGGGAATGCCAGTATGGAAAAAGTACATGGTATAGTGATCAGAACTCGTGATTATGGAGA
Organism: Halalkalibacillus sediminis; assembly: GCF_002844535.1. Classification (NCBI taxonomy): domain Bacteria; kingdom Bacillati; phylum Bacillota; class Bacilli; order Caryophanales; family Bacillaceae; genus Halalkalibacillus; species Halalkalibacillus sediminis. The sequence goes on along the minus strand of NZ_PJNH01000001.1, from coordinate 855,967 downwards.
GTCAAATAAAATAGTGACTCTTTTCACAAAAGAATACGGCTTAATAAGCGCTGTAGCAAAAGGTGCAAAGAAGGCTAAAAGTCGAATGGCTGCCGTTTCGCAGCCATTTATCTATGGCCTTTTTTTGGTGTATCTTGGTAAAGGCTTAGGAACCATTCAACAAGGTGAAGTTTTAGAAAGTATGAGAGGCGTAAGGGAGGATATTATTCAGACTGCCTACGCATCATTCATGTGTGAACTAGTGACTAAGATAATGGAAGAAAAAGAGCCGAATTTAGCTCTATTCAATGAACTTTATTTAAGCTTAGAAAGAATGGTTGGTGGAGAATCTCCAAGTGCAATCGCTATGATGTTCGAATTGAAGATGTATCACGTCGGAGGTTTCGCACCAATTACGAGTAAATGTGTAAATGGGCATGAAGATATTCCCATAGTTGCATTTTCCGTGAGTGAAGGTGGAGTCATTTGCGAGCAATGTAAACATAGAGCTTTAGACTCGACTAATCTTACCCCGCAGCAATACAATCTGTTAAGACTTATGAATGAAACAAGTATAAAAAGAGTCAGGAACATTTCAATCAATCAAGAAAACCTGGTTTTTTTAAGACAGATTCTTGATGACTACTATGACAATTTCGGAGGCTTACCATTAAAGTCAAAGAAATTTTTGAAACAAATCCATTTATTTGATTCAAATAGTGATGAGTAGTAAAGTCATATCAACTTGTTTCGCTATTTTTTCATCATTAATGACTTTTGGTGGTGAAATGAGATATAATAATTAAGAATTAGTATAACTCATATATATGAAAGTATGCGTAAGGGTGGTGTAATAGATGGATTTAACCCCTCGACAAGAGCAAATTCTCTCTATAGTAAAAGCGGATGGACCAATCACAGGAGAAAATATTGCCGATCGATTGAGTTTAACGAGAGCTACATTGAGACCTGATTTAGCGATTTTAACAATGGCAGGTTTCCTTGATGCTAGACCTAGAGTAGGATATTTTTTCACTGGAAAGACGGGAACTGAACTGGTTTCTGATAAAATAAAAAAACTTAAAGTACGTGAGTATTATTCTGTACCTGTCGTTGTAAATGACCAGGTTTCTGTTTATGATGCAATTTGTTCGATGTTTTTAGAAGATGTGGGTACTCTTTTCGTCGTCGATAAACAATCGTTGTTGATTGGTGTACTTTCTAGAAAAGATTTGTTAAGAGCAAGTATGGGTCAACAAGAGCTACATGAAATACCTGTACATATTATTATGACTAGACTTCCTAAAATCAAATATTGTGAGAAGGATGACTTGTTGATAGATGCTTCCTTAAAATTGATCGAAAACCAAATAGATGCTTTACCTGTTATTGCTAAAAGAGAATCAGGGTTAGAAGTCGTTGGTCGATTGACTAAAACGAATGTCACTAAAGCATTTGTTGAACTTGTAAAAAGTGAAGAAGTCTAGGAGGAGGTTATAACGATGAAACCAAACACATTTTATGTAATATCCGATTCGGTCGGAGAAACCGCTGAGTTACTCGTGAAGGCTGCAATCAGTCAGTTCACTATAGATGATTCGAAAATTCAGCGCATACCTTATGTGAATGATGAACAGACCATGGTTGAAGCATTTGAACAGGCAGAAGCGAATGAAGGGTTGATTGCATTTACCCTAGTCAAACCTGAATTCAGACAAAAGATGTTTGAACTATCAGATCGCTTCAATGTTCCTACAGTAGATGTTTTAGGTCCTTTGCTAGACAAACTAGAAGGACATTTAGAAGAAAAGCCTAAAATGGAGCCTGGGTTGGTACACAAATTAGATGAAGATTATTATAAAAGAGTTGAAGCTATAGAGTTCGCAGTCAAATATGATGATGGAAGAGATGCTAAAGGGATTCTAAAAGCTGATTTAGTCTTGATCGGTGTATCTAGAACCTCAAAAACTCCTTTATCTCAATTCCTGGCACACAAGCGAATAAAGGTAGCAAACGTTCCCATCGTTCCAGAGGTCGAACCACCAGAAGAACTATATCAAGTAGATCCTGGAAAATGTATCGGGTTGAAAATAAACTCCGATAAACTGACTCATATTAGAACTGAGAGGCTTAAGGCACTAGGACTAGATGGTTCAGCTAACTACGCTAAGGCGGACCGGATTCAAGAAGAAATCGATTACTTTAATAGAGTTGTTGATAAAATAGGTTGCAGGACAATCGATGTTTCGAATAAGGCAGTTGAAGAAACCGCGAATGTCATCCGTCATATGATAAAAAAATAGAAGAAAAAAAGAGTTATCATTATATTTAATGGTAGCTCTTATTATTTATACTTAAGTATGTTTAAACTTGATAAAGGATTAAAGTATGTGAAAAACTAGGGCTTTCTCCATTAGGATTTGGCGAGAAGCCAAGTTTTTCTCATAATTTTTCAAACATTTGAACTTTGCAATTTATTGTCGCATTTCAGTACTTCTTAGTTTATAATGGAGTCTTGCGTCAGTTGCAATGAATTGTTACATACTTAGTTTGTATAGCTCAAATAAAGGGTAAAGAATAATGTGTTGTTTTAGTATTCTATCCCCATGTTTGTGAATGATTTTTGACGAAATAACGATTTATTTAATTTTTTTGTCGTTAAATGAAGGGATTTGTATTCATTTATCGAATATCAATTAAACATGGTGATATAAATGGCTTATAACATTCCAGAAGAATTTATCGATCAAGTTATTTCCAATAACGATATCGTCGATGTAATTAGTGACCATATCAAGCTTTCAAAAAAAGGAAGAAATTACTTTGGGTTGTGCCCATTTCATGGTGAAAACACACCATCCTTTTCAGTCGCACCAGATAAACAAATTTTTCATTGTTTTGGTTGCGGTAAAGGTGGAAATGTAATCAAATTTGTCATGGAGATGGAATCACTTTCATTCGTTGAAGCAATCAAACACTTAGCGAATAAAAGTGGAGAAGCCTTACCTGAAGAATGGCAAAAACAAGAATCTCAAAGCAATTATTCTTCTGAACAACAGAATATTATCCAAGCATATGAATGGTCCACTAAACTGTTTCATCATGTTCTGCGTCATACTTCTGACGGCAAGGATGGTCTTAATTATTTGAAAAATCGTGGTTTCGAGTTGGAAACGATCGAACATTTTCAATTAGGCTATTCACCTCAAAAAGATCAGTTCCTATCATCCTTTTTAAAAGGAAAAGGTTTTGAACTGGATTCCTTGACTGAATATGGTTTATTGACTAAAAGAGATGGGAATAGCTATCATGATCGATTTATCGGAAGGATTATATTTCCGATAAAAAATCATCAAGGCAAAGTTGTAGCCTTCGGGGGCAGATCAACACAACCAGAAATGGAACCAAAATATTTAAACAGTCCTGAATCACAGCTTTTCCAAAAAGGACAGATCTTATACAATTTCCACGATGCACGTAAGCACGTTCAAAAGAACAACCGTGAAATCGTTTTGTTTGAAGGTAATCTGGATGTGATTAAAGCTTACCAAGCAGGAGTCAAAAACGCTGTGGCAACATTAGGTACAAGCTTTTCTGAGTATCAAGCAGCAATTTTGAATCGCTATGCTGATCACGTGATTATTTGTTTTGATGGGGATAAAGCTGGAAAGAATGCTAGCTATAAAACAGCAAAAATTTTAAAAAAAGCAGGGTTACAGGTTCGAATAGCGAATATACCAAATGAGATGGATCCTGATGATTATATTGATGCGTATGGAGCTGAAAAGTTCAAGAAACAAATCATCCAAGCTGCAGAAAGTTTTGTTTCCTTCTATTTGAATCACCTTAAGAAGCAGTATAACCTCTCACTAGACCATGAGAGGGTAACATATATTGAGAAAGCTCTTGATATCATTGCCCAAGTTGAAAATTCAGTAGAGCGTGATTTCTATTTGAAGGAGCTTGAGGATTCTTTCGATTTATACCGAGATACCTTAGAAAAGGAAATCGAAAAAAGACGAAGAATAAAGGAGCAAACGAAAGATAAAGATAAGACTGTCAATAATAATAATGCTACAAAGCACGAATGGAACAAAAATCATAAAATTTTATCCGCATATCAAAATGCTGAACGCTATTTGATTGCTCATATGTTACGTGACCCTTATATAACAGAAAGAGTACAGGATAGACTTGGTTCTTCATTCAATATTCAAGAGCATCAGGTATTAGTAACTTACTTATATGCATATTATGAGGAAGGTAACGCGGCTGACACGAGTAAATTCATCGACCGTTTACCTGATGAAAATTTACAGAACTTAGTATCCAAGTTGGCATTACTACCATTAAATGAAGCGTTGACAGATCACGAATTAGAAGATTACTTTTTCGCAATCACTCGCGAAAGTGAAATAGATCATGAGGTAAGAGAGCTTGAAAAAATGCTCAAACAAGCTGAAAAAGAAAATGATCCAAAATCTGCAGCACGTATAGGCATGAAGATCATTGAGTTAAAGAAAAAAAGTAAACAATCCAAACAATAGTAAGCTGTTTGGAAGGAGGGGTTTTCATGGCTGATAAGCCGATTGAATCAAAAGAAGTAGATCAAGATTTAACTGTTGAACAAGCGAAAGAACAGTTGATGGAGATAGGTAAAAAAAGAGGCGTCCTTGTTTATGAAGAGATTGCTGATAAATTAGGGCACTTTGAGCTTGATTCCGATCAGATGGATGAATTTTATGAAGCTTTAGCGGAACAAAGTGTAGATGTGATCGGAGAAAATGACGAAGATCCAAGCATGCAAAAAATCGCTAAAGAAGAAGAGTTTAACCTTAATGATTTAAGTGTACCACCGGGTGTTAAAATCAATGATCCAGTTCGCATGTATTTGAAGGAGATAGGTCGTGTTGACTTATTGACAGCAAATGATGAAATTGATCTAGCTCATCGAATTGAACAAGGTGATGATGAAGCTAAGAGAAGATTAGCTGAAGCTAACTTGCGTTTAGTTGTTAGTATTGCAAAGCGTTATGTAGGTCGCGGTATGTTGTTCTTAGACTTAATTCAAGAAGGTAATATGGGTCTTATCAAAGCAGTCGAGAAATTTGATTACCGCAAAGGATTTAAATTCAGTACCTATGCAACTTGGTGGATCCGCCAAGCAATTACTCGTGCTATAGCAGACCAGGCAAGAACAATCCGTATCCCAGTTCATATGGTGGAAACGATTAACAAACTTATCCGTGTCCAAAGACAACTTCTTCAGGACTTAGGCCGTGAACCAACACCAGAAGAAATTGGTGAGGAAATGGACCTTACTCCTGAGAAGGTTCGTGAGATCTTAAAGATTGCTCAAGAGCCTGTTTCGTTAGAAACTCCAATAGGTGAAGAAGATGATTCACACTTGGGAGATTTCATTGAAGACCAAGAAGCAACTTCACCATCTGATCATGCTGCTTATGAATTGCTTAAAGAGCAGTTAGAAGATGTGTTGGATACTCTTACAGACCGAGAGGAAAATGTTCTTCGTTTAAGATTCGGTCTTGATGATGGTCGTACGAGAACGTTAGAAGAAGTCGGTAAAGTGTTCGGAGTAACACGCGAAAGAATTCGACAAATCGAAGCGAAAGCTCTTAGAAAATTGAGACATCCTAGTAGAAGTAAGCGCTTGAAAGATTTTCTTGAGTAATTAGCCTTTCTTCTTCAGGGGGTTATCATGGAAAATGAAAAAAACCAAATAATTATCAAAGAAATCAATCACTGGAAAGAATCGAAACTCTTACCTCCAGAATACTGTGATTTCTTACTTGCATTATACACGTATGGGGATCAACCTGAGGATAATAATCAGGTCGGCAAAAGTCGTTGGGGAAGAATCTTATTTATATTAGATATGATCCTATTACTACTTTTGCTCCCTATTACTTTTTTTGTTGTTTTATCCATGGAAGCCAATTTAATCGTTGAAGCATCGATATTTATTGCATCCCTTCTCTTGGTTGCTGTACATCTATATTTTTATAGAAAAAATAATACAGTTTATGTCCATTTGCCAATTATATTATTTTTTTTAATTTTTCTAATTGCAAACATTTCAATAGTACAGCAATTATTTGATCAAGGTTGGCTGCTGAATTTAACGATAGTATTTCATTGTGTCATTTGGGTAATAGTAGGATATATATCAAAGTTGTACTATTTGATAGCATCTGGAATCATTGGATCTCTAATGATAATAGGAATGATTGTTATATAAATAGTCACAATTTAACCCTTTCCCATGCTCTATTTTTGAAGTAAAATAGACATAGTTTATATTTAGAGATTATAATTACATATGTTGCAACTCAAGGAGGTCAATTTTAGATGAAGAAGAACGCAGTTATACCTTTTGCACTAATAGCTTTATTAGGGATTGTAGCGATGGTAGTGATGTCTGGTGTCGGACTTTCTCAAATGGATCAAGCTGAAGGTAATGAAAGCGAAGATACTGAAGAATCAATGGAGCCTGAAGATATTTACCAAGCAAACTGCATGCAGTGTCATGGTGAAAATCTAGAAGGTGGAACAGGACCAAATCTTCAAGATGTAGGCGATCGCTATTCACTTGAAAAGGTTCAAGATATTATCGCAAATGGTGTTGAAGGAAGTAACATCATGACTGGAGACTATGCTACAAATGAAGAAGCTGAAATTTTAGCTGCATGGTTAGTTGAAGGTGAAAGCGGCGGCGAAGGCGAAGAATCAGAAGAATAATTTAAAGCCCAGAAAGATGGTTTGTAAGTAACTTACAACTTCATCATTTCTGGGCTTTTATATAGGGAGATAACTATGGTTGAATTATCGAAAAGATTACAGAACGTTGCAGAATTTATTCCAGTAACCACAAGAAAATTTGCAGATATTGGTTCTGATCATGCTTATTTGCCATGTTACATCTGCGAAAACAATAAAAATACCCGTGCAATAGCAGGGGAAGTGAATCAAGGACCTCATGATGCAGCTTTGCGTCAAGTGCAGTCAGCAGGATTACAAGACAGGATCGAAGTACGATTAGGAGATGGACTTGGAGTTATAAGTCCTAATGAAGTTGATTGTGTCACTATTGCGGGTATGGGTGGTACGTTGATTTCTAATATCTTGACCGAGCAGGTCGAAAATCTTTCTGGAGTTGATCGTTTAGTCCTTCAACCAAATATAGACGCTTCTTCTATCAGAATGTTTGCAAAAAATTTTCAATGGCAAATTGTAAATGAAAAAATATTCGAAGATGATGGATATATTTATGAGATCCTCGTGCTGGAGCCTCAGGAATCTTTAGAAAAGAATTTGACGGAGAAAGAAATGTACTTAGGACCGATATTGATGAGAGAGAAAAATGAAGCATTCTATAAAAAATGGGAGAAAGTATTGGACAAGAAAATCAATATTATTGAACAAATGAAAAATGCTAAGCAAATCGATGAAGAAAAGGTAGCATATTTTTCCAAACAAACCGAATGGATCAAGGAGGAAATTCACAATGAGTAATCTGAAAAATCAAGATGTAATTGGGATCTTGAATCGATTGGCGCCTAAATCTTATGCATTTGAAGGAGATAAAATAGGATTACACGTAGGGAGTTTATCTGAACCAGTTGATAAAGTCATGGTAACATTGGATGTCTTGGAAAGTGTTGTAGATGAAGCTATTGAACAAGATATTGACCTGATCATCGCTCATCATCCACTTATTTTTAAACCACTGAAATCTATAGATTTATCAACCGAAAAGGGTCGTATTATTAAAAAGCTTATTAACCATAATATTTCTGTCTATGTTGCTCACACTAATTTAGATATAACATCTGGTGGGGTCAACGATATGCTAATGAAGCAGCTGAACATAGAGACGAGTGACCCGTTGGTTTATACAGATTCAGAAGAAATTTATAAGTTTGCAGTCTATGTTCCGACTACTCATGAGGAGTTTGTCAGAAATGCAATTTCAGAAGCAGGTGCTGGGCATATCGGAAATTATAGTCATTGCACTTTCAACTCAGAAGGCGTCGGTACATTCATGCCACTAGAAGGGACAGACCCACATATTGGCTCGACTAATAAGCTTGAAAAGGTAGAAGAAAAGCGGATGGAGACAATCGTTCCAAAGCATTTACTTGATAAAGTGGTCCGCGCGGCTGAAAAGGCACATCCTTATGAAGAAATGGCATATGACCTTTTCAAATTAGAAATAGAAGGTGAGAAACGTGGATTAGGTAGGAAAGGTAAACTTTCCAAGCCTATGCCTTTAGACGAATTCGCAAACTATGTGAAGAAAGCGTTCAATGTTCCAAATGTAAGAATGGTAGGTGCCCCTGAGAAGACTGTACACAGTGTTGGGGTAATCGGTGGTGACGGTAATAAGTTCATTCAACAGGTCAAAAATAGAGGAGTCGATGTATTGATAACGGGTGATGTTTATTATCACACAGCGCATGATGCACTGGGAATAGACCTAGCAATGATCGACCCCGGCCACCATATAGAACATGTGATGAAGAATGAGTTAGCTGCTTACTTGAAGAAACAAGTTGAGGAGAGAAATATGAAGGTTTCAGTTACTGCCTCTGAAATCGTTACTGAACCATTTCACTTTATTTAATTAATAGCTGATGTTTTAATTAAATATTAAAGATTTTCAATTCTGAATTGTTTTATTTTTAATTGCTCGGTTGACACCTATGCGAGCCGTTGATAATCTTTTAATAATATTTATAGAAAGGGGTTTGAGTATATGTGGGAACAAAAGTTTCAGAAGGAAGGTTTAACCTTCGATGACGTTCTATTGATGCCAGCTCAGTCGGACGTTCTACCAAGAAGTGTTTCCGTTCATGTGGATTTGACAGACACTCTTAAATTGAAGATGCCGATTATCAGTGCGGGTATGGATACGGTGACAGAAGCGGACATGGCTATAGCTATGGCGCGTCAAGGTGGCTTAGGCGTGATTCACAAGAATATGTCAATTGAAGAACAAGCAGACCAAATTGACAAAGTGAAACGATCTGAAAGAGGAGTTATCACCAATCCTTTCTTTTTAACACCTGAACATCAAGTGTTTGATGCTGAACATCTGATGGGTAAATACCGTATTTCAGGTGTGCCGATAGTAAATAACTTATCTGAGCAAAAGCTAGTAGGTATTTTAACGAATCGAGATTTACGTTTTATTGAAGACTACTCTATTGCAATCGATGAAGTGATGACTAAAGAGAACTTAATTACTGCACCTACTCATACTACATTGGATCAAGCTGAAGAAATCTTGCAAAAGTACAAAATCGAAAAGCTTCCGCTTGTAGATGATAATGGTATTTTGAAAGGTCTTATTACTATAAAAGACATAGAGAAAGTGATTGAGTTCCCAAATTCTGCTGTGGATGAACACGGACGATTATTAGTAGCTGCAGCCATTGGAGTTAGTGGAGATACGGATCTGCGCGCTGAAAAACTCGTAGCTGCAGGTGTTGATGCTCTTGTAATTGACACTGCCCACGGACATTCCCAAGGTGTTCTTGATACTATTAAAAAAATCCGAAACAATTATCCTGATGTTAATTTGATTGCAGGGAATGTAGGTACAGCTGAGGCGACTAAAGCATTAATCGATGCAGGTGCAGATGTTATTAAAGTAGGGATAGGTCCAGGGTCTATTTGTACAACCAGAGTCGTTGCTGGAGTAGGAGTACCTCAGATCACTGCAGTATATGATTGCGCAACGGAAGCTAGAAAACATGGCGTAGCTATCATCGCAGATGGTGGTATCAAATATTCCGGCGATATTGTTAAAGCACTAGCTTCTGGTGGACATGCTGTTATGTTAGGCAGTATGTTGGCTGGTACAAGTGAAAGTCCCGGAGAGAAAGAAATCTTCCAAGGACGACAATTCAAAGTTTACCGCGGCATGGGATCAGTTGCTTCTATGGAAAAAGGGAGTAAGGACCGTTATTTTCAGGAAGATAATAAAAAATTCGTCCCTGAGGGGATTGAAGGAAGAGTTCCATACAAAGGACCAGTAGCTGAAACACTATATCAAATGGTTGGTGGCCTTCGCTCTGGTATGGGATACTGTGGAGCTGCAAATCTTCTGGATTTAAGAGAAAAATCACAAATGATTAAAATAACAGGTGCCGGACTGAAAGAAAGTCATCCGCACGATGTTCAAGTTACTAAAGAAGCACCTAATTATTCTTAGTACATCACATTAATACCAAACCCCATTAAAATAAACGAACGACTTCGTATATCCTTGCGAATATGGCGCAAGAGTCTCTACCGGGTTACCGTAAATGACCTGACTATGAAGGCAAGAGCTGGTGAATAACACTAGAACTCTGCCTTTATAGGTGGAGTTCTAGTTTTTTTATTGGTAAGTTTGAATAAGAGGTGAATAGATTTGGAAGAAATCCAAGAAAAAATCATTGTGTTAGACTACGGAAGTCAGTACAACCAATTGATTACGAGAAGAATCCGTGAGTTTGGAGTATATAGTGAATTACTCTCTCATAAAACAACTGCAGAAGAATTAAAGGAACTGAAGCCAAATGGGATTATTTTATCAGGTGGGCCAAATAGTGTGAATGATAACAATGGCTTTACGATTGATCCTGAAATCCTGGAGATGAATATACCAGTGTTAGGTATATGTTATGGAATGCAACTGATCACCCATCATTTTGGGGGAAAAGTGGGGGCGGCAACTGCTCGTGAATACGGGAAAGCTCCGATTAAAATTAATGGAGATTCTATACTTTTCAATAAGTTACCAGATGAACAGGATGTATGGATGAGTCATGGAGATCAAGTGGTTGAGACTCCAGAAGGTTTCCAAGTAGATGCAGTTAACCCGAGCTGTCCGATCGCAGCGATCAGTCACCCTGAGAAACATTTTTACGGTGTACAATTTCACCCAGAAGTCCGTCACACGATACATGGTAATGATATTTTGAAAAACTTCGTGTTTGATATCTGCCACTGTAATGATACTTGGACGATGGAAAACTTTATCGAGCTCGAAATCAATAAAATCCGTGAAGAAGTAAAGGATCGTAAAGTTCTCTGTGCATTGAGTGGAGGGGTCGATTCATCAGTGGTAGCTGTATTATTACATGAAGCTATTGGTGACCAGTTGACTTGCATATTCGTAGACCATGGATTGTTAAGAAAAAATGAAGCAGATGAAGTAATGAAGATGTTCCGAGATGGGTTCAATATAAACGTCATTAAAGTAGAAGCTCAGGACAGGTTTCTGAATAAATTAAGTGGGATAAGTGATCCCGAACAAAAAAGAAAAATTATTGGAAATGAGTTCATCTACGTTTTCGATGATGAAGCTTCAAAATTAAAAGAAATTGATTACTTAGCTCAAGGGACTTTGTATACAGATATTATTGAAAGCGGAACGGAAACTGCTCAAACGATTAAATCTCACCATAATGTCGGTGGTCTACCAGAAGATATGCAATTCAAATTGATCGAACCATTGAATACTTTGTTTAAAGATGAGGTTAGAGCCTTAGGAGAGGAATTGGGTATTCCAGAGCATATTGTATGGAGACAACCATTCCCTGGCCCTGGATTAGGAATTCGTGTATTAGGAGAGGTAACTAAGGAAAAGTTAGAGATCGTAAGGGACTCTGATGCTATCCTTAGAGATGAGATCAAAGAAGCTGGTCTAGATCGCGATATATGGCAATATTTCACCGTCCTTCCTGATATTCAAAGTGTAGGGGTAATGGGAGATCAACGAACTTACGATCACACCATTGGAATACGTGCAGTTACATCTATTGATGGAATGACTTCAGATTGGGCAAGGATTCCGTGGGATGTTCTTGGGAAAATCTCAACTCGAATAGTTAATGAAGTTCCAAGCATTAACAGAGTAGTGTACGATGTTACAAGTAAGCCACCAGCAACAATCGAGTGGGAATAGATGAATGAAGTATAATCAAAAATAGATACAACTGAATAACTGATAAATGATGAAACAAAAAGCCCGCCTTGTCTACGCACAGGCGGGTTTAATACATCTATTGTGCTTTTTTCTTAGGTTTTACTTTAGGCAAAATTTTCTTGTTCGTTACAAGACTTTCACGGTTCCAAGTAGATTCATCTTCTGGATCGTATTGCTCGATAAACTTGATAACTTCTTTCGTGATTGGTGTAGGAGTTGACGCTCCAGCTGTAACTGCCACAGTATCAACACCTTGCAACCATTCTAATTTGATTTCAGATATATTAGCTATACGATATGCTTCTGTACCAGCTTTTTCTCTAGAAACTTGAGCCAAACGATTGGAGTTATTACTTTTAGGATCTCCAACGACAAGGGTTAATTGAGCATCTTTAGCCTGCTCAGCTACAGCTTCTTGTCTAACTTGAGTCGCCATACAAATTTCTTGGATCATATCCGTCTGTGGATATCGATTTTGTACCTCAAGCATCACATCGTAAACATCCCACTGACTCATTGTTGTTTGGTTCGTTACGATGATTTTAGCATCCTTAGGTAAATTCAAGTCCTGAACTTCTTCTTCCGTTTGAATCAAATGCACATGATCAGGTGCAACACCTACTGCCCCTTCAGGCTCGGGATGCCCTTTTTTACCAATATAAACGACTTCATATCCTTCTCCAACTTTTTCACGAATTAAATCATGTGTTCGTGTAACGTCAGGACAAGTTGCATCAAGAACAGTCAGTCCTTTATCTTCAGCAAGTTGTTGAAGTTCTGGTGAAACCCCATGTGCAGTAAAAATAACGGTACCTTCATTAACTTCTTCTAAAAGTTCAACTCTTGTTTTATCTTTACCATCTAAAGTATATATACCTTCATCTTCGAAAGCTTTGGTTACATGACTATTATGAACGATCATACCTAAAATATATATCGGTCTAGGTAAGTTCGGATCCTTCGCTGCATTACTCGCAATGACCATTGCATCGACGACACCATAACAATATCCGCGTGGTGCGATTTTAATAACATCCATGAATACATGGCCTCCCCAAATTCGTAATTATCTCTATATGTCATTATAAAGGTTATAGCTCTTAAAGACAAAATGTTTAATCAAGTAGCATTTCAGGTATGTCTCATTTATAATGGAAGGTGTTATTAAAAGGAGAAGATAAGTATGAAACGTTATTTCCAGTCATTTAATTTGAGCAACAATATGTTGGATATCATTAGTGAATTGAAATTCGAACACCCGACAGAAATTCAACATCAAGTGATTCCAAAAACACTTAAAAAGCAAAATATCATTGGACAATCTCAAACAGGAACTGGTAAAACCCATTCCTATTTGATTCCTTTAATGGATCAGATTAGACGTGAAGAGCAATCCGTCCAAAAGCTGATCATTGCACCAACTCGTGAACTTGCTATGCAAATTTATGAACAAGTCAAAAATATGATTCAATTCGATGAAGATCCAAACCCTTGGAAAGCGAAGCTAGTCATAGGTGGGACGGATAAGAAGCGGTTGATGCAGCAATTTAAACAGCAACCACATATCGTGGTTGGTACACCAGGAAGAATCTTAGACTTCATCGAGGAAGGCGCAATCGACGCTAGTAGTGTAGAAAGTGTCGTTATTGATGAAGCGGATTTATTGATTGATCTAGGGCTGATGGAAGAAGTAGATAAGACACTTTACCGTATGAAAGAAGATGTACAAACACTTGTATTCTCAGCGACCATACCCAAGAAACTAGAACCTCTATTGAAAAAATATATGGTTAATTCCCAATATATACAAATAGAAGAAGATGTGTTGAGTCCTGAGCAGCTTGAACATCGTTTGGTGCCTCTAAGACATCGAAATCCTGCTGATCTTATTGTTGAAACCTCGAAGTTGATCAACCCTTATATCGCTCTTGTTTTTGTAAACAAAAAAGAACGAGCAGATGAGTTGGCTGATCAATTATTAAGTAAAGGTCTTGAAGTAGGGGTCATACACGGGGGTTTACAACAACGAGAACGAAAGAGAATGCTTCAAGAAGTGAAAACTTTGAGATTCCAGTATATCGTTGCAACCGACCTAGCAGCAAGAGGTATCGATATACCAGGGATCAGTCACGTATTCAATGCCGAGTTACCAAAAGATATGGATACTTATATTCACCGGGTGGGAAGAACAGCCCGGGCTGGTTTAGAGGGTACAGCAGTGAGTTTCTATACTGAATACGATTTGCCGTTAATTGAGAAACTCGAAGAGAAAGGCCTATCATTCTTGAATTATGATATTAAAAAAGGTGAATGGGTAGAAGTACAAGAATGGAACCAACGTAAAAAGAGACAACAAAAAGATAATAATTTAGAAAAAGAAGCTTGGAAAAAGGTTAAGAAACGTAAAAAAGTCAAACCTGGTTATAAAAAGAAAATGAAGTATGAAAAGGATAAAGTGAAGAAGCAGTTGAAACGCGAACAATTCAGAAAGGGTAAAAAGAGAGGGGAATAAACATGAGATTAGGATCACATGTATCGATGAGTGGGAAGAAAATGCTATTGAAATCTAGTGAAGAGGCTACATCATACGGCGCAAATACGTTTATGATCTACACTGGTGCACCTCAAAACACGAGAAGAAAAGCAATCGAAGACCTTAATATTGAAGAGGGAAGAAAACACATGGCTGAGCACGGTATCGATGATATTGTCGTGCATGCACCATACATCATTAATATCGGTAATACTCAAAAACCAGAAACATTTGAACTCGGAGTTAATTTCCTTCGGTCTGAAATCGAACGAACAGAAGCAATCGGGGCTAAGCAAATTGTGCTTCACCCAGGGGCTCATGTGGGAGCCGGTGCTGATGAAGGCATAGCGAAAATCATCGAAGGATTAAATGAAGTGCTGACCGAGAAGAAAGATGTCCAGATTGCACTTGAAACGATGGCCGGCAAAGGCTCTGAATGCGGACGTAGCTTTGATGAAATAGCTAAAATTATTGATGGAGTAACCCATAATGAACGACTATCCGTATGTTTTGATACTTGTCATACACATGATGCAGGTTATGATATCGTTAACGATTTTGATGGAGTTATTAATCAATTCGATCAAACGATCGGACTTGATCGAATGAAGGTTCTTCACATTAATGACAGTAAAAATGAGCGAGGAGCAGCGAAAGATCGCCACGAAAATATTGGTTTTGGTCATATCGGTTATGATGCATTGCGCTATGTGGTGCACCACCCCCAGCTCATGCATTTACCTAAAATCTTAGAGACACCATACGTTGGTGAAGATAAGAAAAATAAGAAACCGCCTTATCAATTTGAAATAGAAATGCTTAAAGGTGATTCATTCGACGAATCATTGAAAGAAAAAATCTTGAACCAAGATTAGAGCAAGTGCTCCATACCGAATTGTTTTGCTAATGAATATAGCAATTGTTCCGCTTTTCTTGCAACATTCTCATCAATACTTGAAGAAATATATTGAAATGTACGCTGTCGATCCTTTTCAGAAAAAGGATCGATTTTTTGTGTCCGAATGAATGTAAGGATTTTATCTGCTTCTTGATCTGTGACCGATATACCATAGTTCCTACCATGCTCCACAATTTCTTGAGGTGTACTTTGATATAGGCGGGTAATGATCATTTGTTTAATCATAATTTTTAGGTCCTTTCGACAAAAATGTTTCGATTATATGTATATGGGGTACATTTAATTTTGTGCGGACCGTCTCCTACATAAAAATTGGACTGGTTTCTGCATCATGATTATTTGATCTGTCAACATTTGTGCTCTTTAAGCCCTATTTATTGAAGTATGGCTTAATGTCATTTAACATTAGTAATTGTCGCAAAAGCACGTTAACAAAAATTGTAAAAAGTTATGCAGTAAACGAAAGGATGATAGGATGAATTATAAGGTTATTTCCTTTATTTTTCTATCGCTCTTGTTGATATCTGGTGGAGTTATTTTAAATAATTCCTATTATGAAGAGCAATTGACTCAGCTTGAAGATGAAAAGGAACAGATTAATAAAACTAACGATTCACTAGTGGATCAGAATGAATATTTACGGTCTAAAGAGACTGTAACTCAAGAAGGATTAACGATGGAAGAGTGGCAGGAGCTTGAACGTAATGCAGATCAAATGGTCACGAACAGCGATGGGAATTTCAAAAAATCATGGGCCTTGTTTTTAAATAAGAAAGCAAAAGAATACGAAGTTGATCCATTCATCGTATATGAATTGTTAAGAGTAGAAACCGGTAATACATTTGATCCAGAACTTACCGGTCCTGAAACTAAATATGGACACGCTTACGGCATGTCTCAATTCATGGAAAACACAGCTCCGTGGATTGCAGAAATGGCTGGTTTACCATATGAAAAAGAATTGCTTTTCGATCCAGAATATTCAATTGAGCTATCTATAGTTTATTTAGATTTTCTCCATCATAAATACGATAACTGGGATGAAGCGCTGACTGCTTATCACAGAGGTATGGGTGGATTAGAAAAATATAAAGCGAACAAAGGGCATGCAGCAAGCTGGTATGCAGTAGAAATACAGGAAGAAGCAGAAAAACGCAGACAAGTTGCATTTGCGAATTAACTTATAATCCGAACTCTTAAATTGAGGGTTCGGTTTTTTATGTATGAAATTTGTCATACCTTCACAACATAACAATATGAAAAGAAAGTGAGGGTATGAAAATGACATCAAAAGATGATCAATATAATGAAGAACAATATAATAAGGAAACAGTCAAAGAAGCAAATCAAATAGACCAACAACATGTTCTTGATCCATTAGATGCTGAAAAACCTCTTGCTCAAGTTACTCCGAATGAATATGCTGCAAGAGATAGGGGAGAAGATGTTGAGTTCGCAAGTGAGTCCGCTGCATTCAACCCAAATGAATTAGATAGTGACAAATTACGAAAAGAAGAAAAAGAAACAAGAATGGAACAGCATGTTGATGCAGGTTGGGGTTGGATTGCACTGGTCATGTCTTTATTAGCATTCTTCGTATGGACATTTTTATTCGGTGTGGTAGGAGCTATTATAGGTGTGTATGCTAAACGTCGTGGAGCTAATACACTTGGTAATTTAGCTATTGGTTTTGCATTAGTTGCAATTGCAGTAAGATTGTTCGTTTATCCACTTATATAAAATACAAAGTCGCTATAATATAGAATTTGCTTATTATCTACAAAAAATCATCAAAATAAAAACACCCACAGACATTTGTCTGTGGGTTTACTTTTGAACTTATGCGTTTTGTGCCTCTTCTTCTTCTTTTTGCTTTTTATAATGTTCTTCGGCTAACTTATCGACTTCTTTCTTCAGTTCATCGACCATTATCTCCTCAGGAACCTTTCTGATGATCTCTCCGTGTCTGAAGAGTAAACCTTCTCCACGGGCACCAGCGATACCTATATCAGCTTCACGCGCTTCACCTGGTCCATTCACTGCGCAGCCAAGGACGGCCACTTTGATAGGAGCCTTGATTTTCTGAATATATTCTTCCACATCGTTTGCGATCGATATCAAGTCGATTTCGATTCTTCCACAAGTAGGGCATGAAATAAGTGTTGCTGCGTTTGCAGCTAAACCAAAGGATTTCAGTAACTCCCTTGCTACTTTTACTTCCTCCACAGGGTCGGCACTTAAAGATATGCGAAGTGTACTTCCAATCCCTTTACTTAAAATTGCACCTAAACCAGCAGCACTTTTGACTGTTCCTGCAAAAAGTGTACCTGATTCTGTGATACCCAAATGAATCGGATATTGAATTTCTTTAGCAGCCATTTCGTATGCTTTAATCGCTAAATGAACGTCAGATGCTTTTAAGGAAACAACGATGTCATGAAAGTCTAGGTCTTCCAAAATTTTAATATGCTCTAAAGCACTTTCAACCATTGCTTCAGGTGTAGGGTAACCGTATTTTTCAATCAGATGTCTTTCAAGCGATCCAGCGTTGACCCCGATACGAATAGGAATCCCCTTAGCTTTGGCAGCGTTCACGACAGCTTCAACACGTTCGCGTTTACCAATGTTACCAGGGTTGATACGGATTTTATCTGCCCCACCTTCGATTGCTTTTAAAGCTAAACGATAGTCGAAGTGTATATCGACTACTAGTGGTATATTGATTTGCTTCTTGATTTCTGGAATAGCTTCAGCAGCTCGGTCATCTGGGCAAGCCACTCGGACGACCTGACAACCAGCTTCTTCTAAACGGTGAATTTCTTTGACTGTTGCTTCAACATCATGTGTTTTAGTGGTAGTCATTGATTGTATAATTACTTCATCCTTACCGCCGATGACGACATTGCCGACACGCACGGGTCTGGTATCTTTTCGATGTGTAATCGTAGACATGCTACAACTCCCCTTTAATGGTGTAAAATAAAACTAAACCAATCCATTTATGATAATAACAAAAAAAGACTCAACATGCCATCTTAAGTAATTGTTA
This sequence comes from Halalkalibacillus sediminis, assembly GCF_002844535.1. Taxonomy (NCBI): domain Bacteria; kingdom Bacillati; phylum Bacillota; class Bacilli; order Caryophanales; family Bacillaceae; genus Halalkalibacillus; species Halalkalibacillus sediminis. Next base: position 837,489 of record NZ_PJNH01000001.1, on the reverse strand, counting down.
TAATAAAGAAAGATTACTATATTTTATTATTTGAATGGGGGATATTATGTTTATCGAAACAGCTTTAGGTGCTTTTTTAATAACTGCAGTTGCTATGTTTTTCCTATTTGGCGAGTTGATTGTGAAGCTAAAAGGACTTGGCGCAATTCTTGGTTTAGGTGCGATTACATTTTATTTTTCGGGTCATCTTTCATCATTCGACCTGATTTGGATCATGGTTACTTTTGCAGTAGGTCTGTTAATGGTAATTCTAGATGGAAAATTTATAAATGATGGAACAATTGGAGTACTTGGGTTTATCATTCTCATTTTTTCTGTCGGTTTTGCAGCTCCAAATTGGTTATTAGCTGTATATAGTATAACAGGGGTTATTATAGGTGCATTTGGGAGTTTATTTTTAATGAAAGTGCTTCCGAAAAGGGGCATGTGGACGAAAATTGCTTTGTTTGACCAGATGACCAGTGACAAAGGGTATAATTCCATGAATGATTCTTATAAAGAACTACTCAACCAAGAAGGAATAACTTCAACTGACTTGAGACCTACAGGATCCATTCGAGTGAACGATCAAGAATATAGTGCAGTTTCTAAAGGGAAATGGATAGAGAAAGGGAAAAAAGTTCAAGTGACCAATGTGGATGGTACGAAAATTTTAGTGGAAGAAATATAAAAAATCCCAAAACCGTGTTTATGTTTAGTTAATTAAGTGAAACTAAATGTTAGAAACGGTTTTGGGATATTTTTTTATTTGGCTTTCTTTGGCACGAACGAAGAAATGAAGTATAAAATCACAAAACTCCCTATCCAAAATAGAAAGCCAGATATCATTTGTTGAGAAGCAAATCGATCATATATGAAAACAACAATACTAGGAACAGTTACTGCGTATGCTGACAGTTTCCAAATTTGAGCATAATTCAAATTGCGTTTCATAGATTTGTTACCCATGAGTCCACCTAGTGATAACAAGCTTACTTCCACGAACTTCACCGTAGTTGATAATAAATAAAATGTGACGACTGATAAGATCAATAGTACATAAATGAAGTTTGCTAATTCTGAATGAAGATCATCCAAAGTAAAAGTTTCACCTTCCGAAAACATACTGCTATACATAAATGAATATGAATTCGAAGGTGTTTTTAACATGCCTTGGTTATGATTAAGGAATAAAATATTTTTCTTGGAAGTGAAATCATCTTCTACAGTAGTAATAATCAATGAATCATTTTCAAATATAATCTCTTCATCAGCTGATTGTTCTTCCTCATTATATGTAAAGGTTGAGTCTTCTGTCTCAGAAGCTTTTTCGATAGAACTTAACGCCTGAGTTGCATCCAAAGTAAGGTTGATTGCATAGGGAAATGTCAAGAGCATCATCAAGAAGAACACAAATCCGATTGACTTCCCGACTTTTTCTATTCTTAAAGCAGAAACTTTCTTGAACTGGAGTAGACTCCAATAAAATCTTTTAAACATATTTATCTTTTTCAATAATGCCACCTCTCTAACTCTTTATATCATAAATGATGATCGATTCATGCACAATAAAAATTGACAGCTATAAATACCTAATTTGTCGATTGTTAAGTTTTTGTAAAGAATGGTGTAGAAGTCTTTACGAATTGGTCTAAAGTTCATCATAATGTACTTGTCGCGCAAAACTTTATGTAAAAAAACTATTGTAATTGATGGGGGTAATTTTTATGATCGATGCTAGTGTTCAAGAAATGATATTCTTATTCCTTGGTGGACTGGGGATATTCTTGTTCGGTATCAAATTTATGAGTGAAGGTTTACAAAAAACTGCAGGGGATAAACTTCGAGATATTCTTGATCGTTTTACTAGTAATCCATTGTTAGGGATATTAGCAGGTATAATAGTAACGATCTTAATTCAATCAAGTTCTGGGACAACAGTTTTAACAATTGGTCTTGTAAACGCAGGTTTTATGACACTTAGACAAGCTATTGGTGTTATCATGGGTGCCAACATTGGTACCACAGCAACAGCGTTTATTATTGGATTTGATATCTCAGCTTATGCGTTACCTATTATCTTTGTAGGTATGTTGATGTTATTCTTCTTTAAAAATAAAAGAATCACATACTTGGGACAAACTGTATTCGGGTTCGGAGCCCTATTCTACGGTTTAGAACTGATGGGTGAAGGAATGAGTCCGTTACGCTCGGTACAATCATTCCAAGATTTAACTGTAACTATGAGTGAAACACCGATCTTAGGTGTTGTAATCGGTACAGTCTTCACAGTAATTGTCCAAAGTTCTTCTGCGACAATTGGGATTTTGCAGCAGTTATTTTCTGAAGGAGCAATTGAATCCTTAGATGCTGCTCTACCTGTATTATTTGGTGATAATATTGGTACTACTGTTACTGCAGCTTTAGCTGCAATTGGTGCGAGTATAGCTGCGAAAAGAGCTGCAGCTGTCCATGTGTTATTTAATTTAATTGGTGCTACTATTTTTCTTATTCTCTTAGTTCCGTTCACTTCTTTGGTGGAGTATTTAAGAGATATACTGGCACTAGAACCTAAAATGACAATTGCTTTCGCTCACGGGATTTTCAATGTTTCAAACACAATTTTACAATTCCCATTCATTGCAGCGTTCGCAGTTCTTGTGACTAAAATTATTCCTGGTAAAGATAGCGTCATTGATTATAAACCAAGGAACCTTGACCCCATCTTCATTGAGCAATCGCCATCGGTTGCTGTGACACAAGCTAAAGCTGAATCGATTCACATGGGTGAAATCGCAGTTCACGGTTTAGAAGAGACAAAAAATTATCTAAACAGTAACCAGCCGAAACATGCTGAAGTTGCCTATCAATTAGAAGATGCGTTGAATAACTTAGATAAAAAAATAACCAATTATTTAACCCAAATTTCAAGTGAGTCAATCACTGAAGCGGATAGTAACACACATTCAGCTGTTGTTGATGTTGTCCGTGATATAGAGAGAATCGGTGACCACTTTGAAAACATTGTAGAGTTGAATGATTACAAAATCACAAATAAAGTTCATTTGACAGACCAAGCAATTGAAGATTTAAATGAAATGTTCAACCTCACACTCTTAACTGTTCAAGAAGCTCTAAATTCATTCGAACAGATGGATGAGGAATTAGCTAAATCAGTTATGAAGAAAGAGGATGAAATCGATAAAATGGAACGCGTATACAGAAAGAAACACATTATGCGTTTAAATGAAGGATTATGCTCAGGCACAGCCGGAATCGTATTTGTAGATATCATCAGTAACCTTGAGCGTATCGGTGACCACGCATTAAATATCGCGCAAGAAGTAACTGGAAAGCCTGAATAATGATAGAGTAGAGGGCTGATGGAATATCAGCTCTCTATTTTTTATTAAAAACAATTTGAATAATGTTGACATCTTTTATCTATCATGATAAATTAAATCTCGTCGCTGTTAATCATGTAGAGAAGTGACGCGGAATATCAACTGAACGAACACAGTGGACAAGACATGGTGAAAACGAAAGATAAACATTTTTAACTTTTTTAAGATTCTAGCGTAGCGAACCGTAAACTTCCCGAAAAAACAACAGAGTAGGTTTGTGAGGAGCGCTGACATCACCGAATGATCTTTCAACGCGACGAACACAGTGGGCAAGACAAGGTGAAAATGCAAGGTAAGTATTTTTAACTTTATTAAGATTCCAGCGTAGCTCAGTGGTAGAGCAATCGGCTGTTAACCGATCGGTCGCAGGTTCGAATCCTGCCGCTGGAGCCAAATGGCGGTGTAGCTCAGCTGGCGAGAGCGTACGGTTCATACCCGTGAGGTCGGGGGTTCGATCCCCTCCGCCGCTACTCATTTTTTGAAAATGTATCAGCCACTTCAACAACATGGCGGTCGTGGCGAAGTGGTTAACGCACCGGATTGTGGCTCCGGCACTCGTGGGTTCGATTCCCACCGATCGCCCCATTTATAAAAAATATTAAATTAGTGGACCCTTAGCTCAGCTGGTTAGAGCTATCGGCTCATAACCGATCGGTCGCAGGTTCGAGTCCTGCAGGGTCCACCACTAACACACGGAGGAATACCCAAGTCTGGCTGAAGGGATCGGTCTTGAAAACCGACAGGGGTGTCAAAGCCCGCGGGGGTTCGAATCCCTCTTCCTCCTCCATATTTTTAATTGCCAACAAGCTCTTGAGCTTGTTTTTTTGTTATTCAGACTTCATTGACATGTTTAAAAAATAAATCACTTGGTAAATGTAATTATGTAGGTTTAAATGATATTTTCATGCAAATGCCTTGCAAGGTTATCAATGGATTGGTAACCTTTTTATTGAGTGGCAATTCTGAAGATTGGTGTCTTTTTGATTTGACCACCGTATTATGTTGAAGGAGGAATTTCATTATGTCTAAATTTGAACTACCAGAATTACCTTACGCTTATGACGCACTAGAACCACACATCGATAAAGAAACGATGAACATTCACCACACGAAGCACCATAATACGTATGTGACTAAGCTGAATGCCGCATTAGAAGGGCACTCAGATTTACAAGACAAATCATTAGAAGAATTATTACAGAACTTGGATTCACTACCTAGTGATATTCAAACACCTGTAAGAAATAACGGTGGTGGCCACGCGAACCACAAATTCTTCTGGACAATTTTATCACCGAACGGTGGTGGAGAACCTACTGGAGAATTAGCTGAAAAGATTAATCAGACCTTCGGTAGCTTTGATGAATTCAAAGAGAAGTTCGCTGCTGCTGGTGCTGGCCGTTTCGGTTCAGGTTGGGCTTGGTTAGTAGTGAAGAATGGTAATCTTGAAATCACTTCTACTCCAAACCAAGACACTCCAGTTATGGAGGGTGTAACACCAATCCTTGGTCTTGACGTTTGGGAACATGCTTATTACCTTAAATATCAAAACCGTCGTCCAGACTATATCAATGCATTCTGGAACGTTGTGAACTGGGATGAAGTAAGCAAGCGTTATGAAGATGCAAAATAAATATTAGATCAATACTGAGAGTAGGTAGCATTGCGCTATCTACTCTTTTTATATTTCGTAAGAGCGAATAAGCATTCATTAATTGAGAAAACTAGCGATGAGGAAATGAGGGAGTTAGATGTTTCTGAGTCGCCTTAATGATGTGAGTGCTTACGAAAAGAAAAATTTATTGTTATTGTTAGCAATCGGATGGTTATACACTTTAGGTATTTATTTGTCGAATATATTTGTAAATGTGTTCCTATGGAAGCAAACAGAAAGTTTATTACTGGTCAGCTTATATAACCTGACGATCTATGCTACACAAGTAGCTACATTTGTTTTATCGGGAAATTGGGTGAAACGTATTGATCGGGTATTAATATTAAGGTATGGCATTCTGATGATTGCTGTATTTTTTATGCTTGTGCTTTCATTTGGAACAGCTGCTTCCTCTTATTATATTCTTTTGGGAATTGTTTTAGGGTGTGGATACGGTCTGTTTTGGCTATCTTTTAATGTACTGACATTTGAAGTGACAGAGCCATACACTAGAGATTTCTTTAACGGATCCTTTGGAGCTCTTCAGTCACTCAGTGGCATGATTGGTCCCATAACTGCTGGTTGGTTGATAACTGTCTTAGAAGGGTATCAAGGATATTTAACAATTTTCTTCATTTCTTTCTTATTGTTTTCGTGCGCAGTTGTTTGTAGCATGTTCATGACAAGGAGAAATGTAGATGGAAGAATAAGTTTCAGTCATGTCATTTATGAGACAAAAAGGAACAAGCAGTGGCTATTGTTAATCAGTGCCCATTTTTTTCAAGGTCTTAGGGAAGGTATTTTTCTTTTCCTCATCGGGTTGATTGTCTTCTTGGTAACACAAAGTGAAATGACTTTGGGAATATACAATATGCTTTATGCAGCAGCATCTTTTGTGGTATATCAGTGGATTTACAAAAGGTTTCGTTCTTCCCATCGTCCAACCATGATACTAATTAGTTCATTAATTTTATTCTTCTCTCTATTCTGGTTCATCAACAGTTCAACGTCTATTGAATTTTTTATTTTTGCAATTGTTTTGGGAGTAACCTTCCCACTGTTTTATGCTCCATTGATGTCAGTCTCTTACGATATAATCGGTCAAGCACACTTGGCAAAAGAATACCGAATAGAATATATTATCATGCGCGATGTCTTTCTGAATTTGGGTAGAGTGGTCTCACTTCTTCTGTTCGTGTCAGGATTACTTATATTCGGCACTGAACAGTTTATGATATTCGCTGTGATCATTTTTGGGCTCGGTTATGCGATAGCTGGAGGCATGATTTCCTTTATATCGAAAAAGAAAAAAGAAGGAATTTGACGCTTATCTTAATGGAAAATAGATGCTATAATTGAGAAGATCTTTAAAAAGGGAGAGGGTTTTCTCATGACAAGAAAGAAAAGTAAATCACATCTACCTCTTCGGTTAAATATATTGTTTTTTGCTATATTTTTGCTATTCTCCATGTTGATTCTTCAATTGGGAGTTGTGCAGATACTATATGGACAAGACGCACAAGAGGAATTGGATCGTACGGAACGGGTCGTAAGTGAAACCCCTGTACCTAGAGGTAAATTGTATGATCGAAATGGAAATTTATTAGTTGATAATGAAGCTAAGTTTGCTATTACATACACACCACAAAGGAATGTGCAGCCAGAGGACAATTTAGAAGTTGCAAGGAAATTAGAACCTTATATAGAGATGGATACAAGTTCAGTGAATCAGCGGAGCATTGAAGATTATTGGATATTACTGAATCGAGAGGAAGCTTATTCAAGGTTATCTGACGAAGAGAAAGAACAAAGTGATAGGGATCAATACTATTCTATGTTAGATAAAATTGAAGAAGAGGATCTAGAAGGAATCTCAGAAAAAGAAATGGAAATCATCGCTATCAAACATGAGCTGGATCAAGCTTATGAATTAACACCTAGAATTATCAAAAAAGATAATATCTCTAAAGAAGAGTATGCTGTTATTGCGGAAAATTTAGGTAAGCTTCCAGGGATAAACGTAACGACTGATTGGGAACGAGAGTACTTGTATGATGGGACCTTCAGAAACTATATCGGGAGTCTTACTACAGCAAAGCAAGGCTTGCCTAGGACGGAATTGGATTACTATATGTCTAGGAATTACAGTCGTAATGATCGTGTCGGCAGAAGTGGTCTAGAAGAACAATATGAATTATTATTAAGCGGTAAAAAAGAAATCCGCGAACATATCACTAACGCTAATGGTCAGGTTATTAATTCAAATCTTATTCGTGAGGGTGAAAGAGGCAAAGACTTACGATTGTCTGTGGATATTGAATTGCAGGAACAAGTGGACGAAATTGTACGGGATGAATTACAAAACGCCATTAATCAGCATCCATACGAGAATCGCTATTTGAAAGATGCTATGGTAGTCATGATGGACCCGAATACTGGTGAGCTTCTCGCAGTTTCCGGTCAGAGTCGCAGCGAAGAAGATGGGGAGGACGTTTATAGAGATGAATCTTTCCGAGCTTTTTATGACTCGCATTTGCCAGGTTCGACAGTCAAAGGTGCAACAGTGCTTGCAGGTTATGAATCTGGCGTTTTGAGTGTGGGTGAAACTATGCGAGACCGACCTATCACCATTTCTACTGACACTAAAGGTTCTTATAGACCGATTGGGACAATCAATGACTTAGGGGCAATCAAACAGTCATCAAACGTTTATATGTTTTTTGTAGGGCTAAGACTAGGTGGAGAATTCAGGGAAAAATATAATTTTGATACGGTAACTTATAACCGTGAAGGTTTTTACGAATTACAAAGTTATTTTGCTCAGTTTGGTTTAGGTGTTGAAACTAGAGTGGACTTCCCATTTGAAGAAGATGGTGTAGAAGGTAATGGTGCTCGACCAGGTGATTTGATGGACTTAGCTATTGGCCAGAACGAGGCATATACAGCTCTTCAAATGGCTCAATATGTATCCACCATTGCTAACGGAGGTTATCGAATGCAACCTCACTTAGTGAGTCAAATCCATCAACCGACTAAGGAAGATTCTTTAGGACCTATATACGAGAAGAATGAACCAACTGTATTGAACCGAATCGATATGGAAGATCGATTGATCGAACGTGTTCAAGAAGGCTTCCGTCAAGTAATGCAGGAATCTGGAGGAACTGCATATAGGCACTTTAATGATGCTGAATATGAGCCAGCTGGTAAAACAGGTACCGCGCAGGAATATGTCTATCCGGGGGATAACCAACGTATCATGGTATATAACTTGTCACTGGTAGGGTATGCACCTCATGACGAGCCAGAAGTTGCTTTTTCAGTTCTAGTTCCATATACAGGAACCGATTCTGAATACCAGATCAACAAAAATATCGGTCGCAGAATTCTCGATGCTTATTTTGATCTCAAAGAGAAACGTCAAACTGGAGCAATTGAGGAAGCTGAAGAAGAGCAGGAAGAAGAAGAGACAGAAACTGATACAACAGAATAAAAATGAGAAAAGACAGGATTCCTTAGGAACTCCTGTCTTTTTATAATGGTGTGATGATTTTTTTGTCTGTGATTATTGTTTGAACTGGTTGGTCGAAAGAATCGTAGGGGAGATGGGGCACTATTTGCTCGTCCATGGCGATAGAAATAGTTTGTCCATTGTAATCTTCTAAATAGCGATCGTAATACCCGCCACCATAACCGATTCTGAAACCTTCCTTATCGAATAGTAAGCCTGGAACGATAATCAGATCAATGTCCCGTTTATTCGTCAGCTTTTTCTCATCTGCTAGGGGTTCATACAAATCAAGATATACATTTTCGAGTTCTTCACGGCTAGTGTATTGATAAAAGGTCATTTGATTATCATTTTCAGGATAACATTTTGGAATAACTACTTGTTTTTGTTGCATCCAAGCTTGTTCAATCAGTTTATGTGTATCAAGTTCTATAGATCTAGGTATAGTACAAGCAATGGTATTTGCGTTTTGCCAGATGGAAGTGTTCATGACTGCATCTGTAATAGCATCCATCTTTTCCGTTTTTGTTTCTTTAGATATATGTTTAAGTAATCTTTTTCCGACTGCTCTAAATGAGGACTTGTACATAAAATCACTCCCATTATATAGAAAAAAACAGTAGGAATTGCATCCCCACTGTTTTACTTCGTTTCGCGATGTAACGTATGTTTTTGTAGTCTCGGGCTATATTTTTTCAATTCTAAACGATCAGGGTTTGTACGTTTATTTTTTGACGTGATATAGTTACGATCGCCAGTTTCTGTACAAGCTAAAGTGATTTGTACACGCATGAAAATCCCTCCATTTCTTCTATCTCTTCAATTTTCGACTTAATCATCATACCATTTGTATTTGAAATATTCAAGATGGAATCTATTCCAAGTTCGCGAATAACATGATATTATTTCATATGGGCAGTAATTAACATGATTATAAGCTAGCTTGATTATTTGAAATACAGGAATTGGAGAGATTATATTGATTTATGCGATCATAACGATATTAGTAATTGGCCTTATTTTGTTCATAGCTTCGTTTTTTATGAATAGTCGTTTACATGACCTTGAAGATCAAGTGGAACAATTATCTATTTCCACATTGCAAGATCGATACATCATTAAAAACAAAATCAAAGTATTAGAAGAGGAATTGTTGACTGACACAATGGATTTAGAATCTTTGGCCTCTAATAAAGGAAACAATTCAAATGAATTAGTAAATAACGTTCAAAGAATGTATTTACAAGGATATGAAATAAATCAAATAGCAGATAAGACTGGATTAAGTAAAGAAGATATCCAAACCATAGTTCAAAAGGAAAAAGATAGCCATTCATTGGTTTAAATAAAAGGTGTGAAGATAATAATGCGTATAATGGTAGCCTCATTTTCCATCGGGTTGATGACAGCGGCGTTAATTATGGGCGGCGTTTTTATGTTAGAAGACCAAGAGAATAGTAGTGAAGGGGAACAAAAAAACAAACTAGATGGAGAATCAGCACAAAGCTATCTGGAAGAGAGAGATTATGAAGTTATTGATCCGGATGAAGTGAGTACTTTAAAAGAAAAGAACGAACAATTACATAAAAAAATCACTCAATTAAAAGAAACTATGGAATCGATGCAGGAATCAAACGAAGAAGAGGAAAGTTCTGCGGGAGGTTCATCAAATACGAACACTGATTCATCAGTGACACAATATACTTTGACGATTTCCAGTGGTATGACTCCAAATGATATCGCAAGAGAGTTGGAACAACAAGATATCATCCAAGACGGTGATGAATTCAGTAAGTTTTTAGAAAGCAATGATTATAGTCGCATCATTCAATTAGGAACTTATGAAGTTGCTTCAAACTTGGAATACAGCGAAATCGCCCAAAGGATCACAGGTAACTAATTACAAGGTACCTCTCGGAGAATGGGAGCTGTTAATTTGTATGTAACAGAACAATACTTGTTGCTTAAAACTGTAGACACTCTACAGCAAAAATATGGATTCAGAACTTTATTCATATCAGATGCACGCGATGAATTTTTATTAGAAAAATATGATCGCCGTATTAATCATGTCATATGTATAAGAAGAAAAACATTTGACTGGTCTAATCAACTTAAGCAAGATATAGATTCATACTTGAGAAAATTTTATCAGCAACCTCAACTGTTCCGAGGAAAAGAAACACGATTCAGCATTGTTTATGTTTCTAATTTGAAACCAGTTGATTCGTGGGAACACTTGAGTAAAACTATGCGCCTTAAGGGTCGTAAAAATGCCACAGTCACCACTTACTTTGTGGATGAATATGAAGGATTAGAAGAGTTAGGAAAACTGACTAACACGATTGATAAAAATGATAATTGGAAAATGGAAGCTTTACCTCCTATTTCTGAGCAAGAACGTCAGATGGTTTATCTAGAACAGAAGATAGTAGCCATCCACCAACACAATCAGAGAAAATTTGAGGAGATATTCCAGTTTGGTAAAACAAAGTGGACGTTTGTTTTAATTATCATTAACTTAATTGTGTTTTTTCTTATGGAGACACAAGGAAGTTCGACTAATAGTCTGCATTTAATTGACTGGGGCGCAAAATATAACTATGCAATATCCGAAGGGGAGATTTGGCGCTTCCTTACATCAATGTTTTTACACATTGGTATTTTCCATTTAATGATGAACATGATTGCATTGTATTTTCTCGGTGAAATAACTGAGAAGATTTATGGATCAAAAAGGTTTTTATTCATTTATTTTTTAGCTGGCTTTACAGGAGGAATAGCTAGTTATGCAACCAATGATGCTGTAGCTGCAGGAGCATCCGGTGCTATATTTGGGCTGTTTGGTGCACTCCTTTTCTTCGGCTTACATTATAAAGAACTGTTTTTTCAAACAATGGGAAGAAGCCTTTTAATAATAATTGGAATAAATATTGTGTTCGGGCTTGCCGTTCCTCAGATCGACAATGGTGCCCATATTGGTGGATTGATCGGTGGTTTTATTGCTTCTCAAATAATTCATTTACCTAAGAAAACAGAAGGAACGAAGCAGGTAGTAGCGATAATAGGGCTAATCACCCTGATGAGTGCGATGTTCTTATATGGATCACAACAAACATCAGCCTCTGAAAATCCACAAACTATGGCAGCTATCGCTCAAGAGTACGTTGAGAGTGAAAGGTATGCAGAATTAATAGATTGGAGTACAGATCGAATAGATCAAGGAATAGAACATGAATTTGTATATTTTTATCGTGCAGTTGCTTATCTGGAAACCGATCGACTTGATGCAGCTGAGGATGATTTATTTCGTTCAATAGAAATTAATGAAGATTTTGCTGAGGCACATTATAATTTAAGCGTCATTTCTGAAAGGGAGAATGAAATTGGAATGGCATTAGAGCATGTGAGAAAGGCAATTGAACTACAACCTGCCAACGAGCAATTTAAACAGTACGAAAAGGAATTATCTCAAAAATCTACGAGTGGGTGAGTTAATGCGTACGTTATTTGATGTTCAACAACTGTTAAAACGATTTGGTACGTTCATTTATTTAGGCGATAGAAATGCAGACATTGAAATGATGGAAGAAGAAATAAAAGATTTATATAAAAATGGGTTGATATCATCGGAAGAATATACACAAGTTTTATTAGTTTTAAAAAAAGAGAGAAAAGACATGGGTTAAAGGTCCTCAAATCAAGGTTTGAGAACCTTTTAAACGGGAATTGAATATAATAGTGATTTGTATGAAACTTTTTTTATGTTTGTTCGTCTAATAAGAGAACATAACTATACGGAGGAAAGAAAAATGAATCGTATTAAAAACACCCCATTATTTATCGTGGCGGGTATATTAGTAGGCTTGAAAATATATATTCTCTACAGATTCTATTTTAGCCTTTCAATGGAATCGCTTTTTCAAGAAATAATATTATTCGTTAACCCAATCGCATTTAGCTTATTGGTGTTTTTCCTTGCGGTTTGGATGGCACCTAAGCGACAGAAAAAATACATTAAATATGCCTCAGTTGTAATTACATTAATTATTTTATTCAACTTATTTTATTATCGAAACTTTACGGACTTTATAACAATTCCTACACTTTTTCAAGTGAATAATGCCGGAGATCTTGGCTCAAGCTTTTTCTCATTAATGCATATTGAAGATGTCTTACTTTTATTAGATGTCGTAGCTATTTTCATATTCGCTAAAAGAGACACTTTTGTTGTGAAGACCTTTTCAAAACAATTTAAAAGAAGAGCTATCACGGTATCTCTTGCAGCAATCGTTTTGAATCTTACGCTTTCAGAAATAGAGCGCCCAATGTTGTTCAAAAGAGGGTTTGACAGAGAATACCTGGTTAAGAACGTTGGTTTATTTACATTCCATGGTTACGATATAGTTTTGACTGCTTCCACTCAGACTAAGCGTCTGTTTGCGGATGGTTCTGAAATGAATGAGATCGATGAATATGTGGAAGAGAACGTGAGAGAAGAAGAGAAACCTCCAATTGACTTAAGTGGTGTAGCCGAAGGGAAAAATATTGTTTATATTGCAGCAGAATCAATGCAGGACTTTGTCATAAATGAGGATTTGAATGGTGAAGAAATTACGCCGTTTTTAAATAGTTTGATTGAAGAAAGTTATTACTTTGATAATTACTATCATCAAACAGCTTTAGGAAAAACATCTGACCACGAATTCTTATTGGATAACAGTCTTTATCCTTTACCAAATAGTGCTGTGTTTTTTACTCATGCTCAGAATGAATATCATGCTTTACCTGAGATCATGAGTGAGAAAAAAGGGTATAAATCATATGCTTTTCACGCAAATAATATCAGCTTCTGGAACAGAAACGTGATGTACGAGACTTTAGGTTACGAAGACTGGTATGACGTTGAATCATACGAGTTTTCAAAAGAAGATGAAATTGGTTGGGGATTGAATGATAAGATGTTCTTTGATCAAACGGTAGACATGATGAAAGAAATTGATGAACCACATTATGCAAAATTAATTACCCTAACTAATCATTTCCCATTTGAAATGCCACAAGAAGAAGCAACAATCGATCAATTCGATTCTAGGTCTGTGACGTTGAACCAATATTTCCAAACTGTACGTTATACGGATGAGGCGATTGAGCGATTTTTTGAGAAAATGAAGCAAGAAGGGTTATACGAAGACACAATTTTCATCATTTCTGGAGATCACTACGGTATCAGTTCGTATCATAACGAGTCGATGGGTGAGTTTCTAGGAAAAGAAATCACGCCATATGATGAGGCTAAATTGCAGCAGGTTCCATTCATTATTCATATTCCCGGACATGATGAGTCAAGAACTATATCTACTGTTACGGGTCAAGTGGACTATAAGCCAACTTTATTGAATATGCTCGGTATAGAAAATGAAAAGGATATTATTTTTGGAAACGATATGTTCTCCGAAGAACGAAAAGGCTTCATTGCATTCCGAGATGGTAGAGTAGTGGGAGAAGAATATATCTATGCAGGTAATATTTGTTACGATGCCGAAACCGGTGAGGAAGCTGAAGAAGGGGCTTGTACTGAAATGAAAGAACAGGCCGCGCAAGAATTGAATTACTCAGATGAAATCATCTATGGAGATCTATTCAGGTTTTATGATTTTGAAAAAGGAGAAATTCTCGTAGATGAAGAGGAAGATGTTGAGGAAGAAGAGCAGGATGAGGAAGAAGTTACAGAAGAAGATGCTGACAAAGAAGAAGACGAAAGCTCAGAACAATCTGAAGAAGGACAGAATGAAGATGTCTCTGAAGAGGACGGGAGTTCAGAAGATACCGAAGATGGCTCTGAAGAAGACGGGAATTCAGTAGATACTGAAGAAGAGCAAATTGAAGATAGTTCTGAAGGTCAAGAAGAGGTAAGCACAGAAGAAAATAACGATGAACAAGAAAACAACAACGAAGAATAAACGCCTTAAAATTTAGAGTTTGAAATTTGCTTCATCTTGTTTTACATGGAAAGTCCACTCTGGAGTTAATGAGTGGGCTTTTGATTTTCAGTAAACTATAATAGAAGGAACAATATTACCACAATAAAAGATATAGAGGTTGATTCCATGGGAACGATTTTCCAACTAAAAAGTGTACAGAAAAGGGTATTGAATTTTATTGATCTGAGCATTGAAAAAGGTGATCGACTCATAATATTCGGGCCTTCAGGTTCTGGAAAATCTACTCTATTACACCTGTTTAATCGATTAGAAGATCCGGAAGATGGGGAGATATTATATAATGGAAAAGCGATACAAAGCTTTCCTATTCCTGAACTAAGAAAGATTATCGGTCTTGTCATGCAACAGCCACATTTATTTCCTGAAACGGTGAAAGATAATTTAAAGTTCGGACCTTCTTTATTTGAAGAATGGAATGAAGACAAAGCAATTGAAGTACTAAAGCATGTGAACTTATCAGGAGAGTTTTTAGAAAGGCCTGTCGATGAACTTTCAGGTGGCCAACAACAAAGAGTATCGTTGGCAAGAACTTTAGCCAATCAACCTGAAGTTTTGCTTTTGGACGAGCCTACCAGCGCACTAGATGATAAAAACATAGAGATGATTGAAGAGGACTTAATGAATTTATTAAAGACTCAAGACTTAACGATGGTGATGGTTACACACAACCTTAATCAAGCGAAACGTTTAGGAAACAAAGGGATCTTTCTTGAGGGTGGTGAAATCAAGGAGTATGGTCACCTGCCTGACATGATTGAACAGCCACAATCGAAGGAACTTATACGTTTTCTTAATCATGAATAAATAGGAGGTCACAATGGAACGAGATGTATCTAATTTTTCACTACTAGTCTTAATAGTATTCGTCATGATTCCATTTAGTATCGCTTATTTCTATCAACTTGGATTGAAGAAGGATATTTTATGGTCATCAATAAGAGGGACAGTGCAGCTCTTTTTAATTGGTTTACTATTAACATACCTATTCAATTTACCACCTCATATCGGTATCCCGATCATGTTGACTGTAATGATCACAGTTGCCACCTTTCACGCAAGGAAAAAAGGAAAAGCACTTCCTTATGTTTTTCCTACCATCTTGGTTGGTCTGATTGTCATTGAGTTGGCAGTTCTTTCTCTGTGGCTAGTCTTTGACATGGTGTCGTTCGTTCCTGAAGAAGTAATTCCTATGAGCGGGATGGTAATAGGGAATAGTATGGTAGCGATGGGTCTATCACTGGAGCGTATGAAGTCTGAATTTGAAACAAATCGTGGACAATTGTTAGCCGCGTTGTCGCTTGGGGCAACTCCAAGACAGGCTTCTCATCTAACCGTCAAGAAGACTTTGAATGCAGCTCTTATCCCGAATATTGATCAACTGAAAACGATTGGTCTTGTACAGTTACCAGGTATGATGACTGGATTGATTCTGGGTGGAATCGAGCCAATTGTGGCAATAAAATATCAGTTAGTCATTTCCATAAGCATTTTTTCTTCTGTTTCAGTCAGTGCAATTATCGTATCACTTATTATGTACCGATTCTTTTATAATGATCAGATGCAATTGGTTGACCTCGATGAACTAAATAAAAAAGGCTAACTTAACAAGTTAGCCTTTTTAAAACTTTTTCATCACTATTAGAATGTGTCTGGGAATAGTGCATTCAATATCGTCATCACAGAGAACCAACCGAAAACGAGTGCTGAAGCACCGCTGAAAAGGATAGCGAAAATATTTCGATGTTTCATTTCTCTAAACACAGCGAACACACTTAGAATTGCGACAAATAATAATATAATCCCTAATACCACGGTTCACGTACCTCCTCTTGAATAACAACGTAATCATTTGTTACGGTCGCCATAAAAGACTAATATTATTCCGAAATCTGATTCCTTCTTATTTTATAAAAAAAAGTGTGTAATGTCGAGGGATTTCATAAAAAATACAAAAAGTAAAAGGAGATAGTCATGAAAATACATTCATTATCTTTAGGATTGTTAGGAACAAATTGCTACCTCGTGGAACAACACGAAAAAGTGTTAATAATTGATCCAGGTGGGGATGAAGATCAACTAATTACTTATTTGGAAGAGAAAAAGTTAGAACCAGACGCGATTTTGCTAACTCATGCGCACTTCGATCATATAGGAGCAGTCGAGCCTTTAAGAAACCATTTTAAAATCCCGGTATATATGCATGAAAATGAAAAGGATTGGCTGACTGACCCAGCTTTGAATGGCTCGGAATTGTTTCAAATTGGACGAATTTCTGCCGAGGAACAAGCTGACGAATTCTTAACGGAAGGAGTAACTGAATTAGATCAGTTTAAGTTCAAGGTTCTATTAACACCTGGTCATTCGCCAGGAAGTATTTCGTTCTGGTTTGAAGATGAAGGGGTGCTGATAGCTGGTGATACTGTATTCCAAATGGGAATTGGACGCACCGACCTACCATTCGGAAACCATGATCAGTTAATCGAAAGCATCACCGAAAAGATTATGATCCTGCCTTCAGAAACACTAATCTATCCTGGTCATGGACCTTCAACGACAGTTGAAAAAGAAAGAAGCAACAATCCTTTTTTGTAGGTTATAGCTATAAAAGAAATAAAAGAGGACTCAACGAATGTTGAGTCCTCTTTATTACTCTTTAATGGGCAAATGATGGTTCTAATAGGAATGTTGTATAATACGTAAACCCAATCATGAATAAGGTTAAATAAGCACCAAATACATACATATAAAGACGTTCAGATAGGTTCAAGTATCCAATTCCCAAGAAGAAAACCGTTTGAGCTAAGAATAACATAGCCATGGGCATCATTCCGCCAGCATAAAACATAGCTGTGAAAATTGCTGTCCAAAAGGACATTACACGAAACATACGAGCCATATCATTTCCTCCTTCACACAGGAACTTGTCAGAGATAATTATATACGATGTAGTCGGTCTTGTAAATGAACATTTTATGAACCGCAATGAAAACTGGGCCAGCTGGATTCGAACCAACGCATGACGGTACCAAAAACCGTTGCCTTACCGCTTGGCTATGGCCCAAGTTACTTTATTTATTATAGACAACCACTCTGCTTTTATACAATCATTTCAGTAGAAAAACGATAAATAATTTCATCCAGTGTCTCTACATTCAATTCTAATTTCAACAACTCATCATCCAAAAGATAGAACCCAATAGTGACATTTCCATTAGCATATTCATAAGATTTAAATTGTTTTTCGTAATTCAAATTCATTGTGTTTAGTTCAAGTTCAAATTCATATAAACTGATCTGAATTAAATTCTGAATGGAATCTTGTGCATTAATATCCAAAAACCTTTCTTCTTCATATACTTGGTGCTGTACCACTGATAGAAGAATTGTACTTATAAATAATAATATAATGAGTACATAAGGAAAAATCAGACCTTTTTCGCTAGAGACTCTCGATAAGATAGGGGAAAAGTAGGTATTTTTCATGAAATTCTCCGTCCCTAAATTGAAGGGTCAATTGAAAGGCATGATCATTTAACTGAAAAGTCTTCATTGATAGAACATTAAAGATTAGAAGTTCATGACCTAGATCATTGGATTGACGCCTTAACTTGTCTTCGTATTTAGAATAAGTAACGATACTCCCATCTTTCCGATGAAATGTAATCTTCTCAGTTGCTAACGTGATTTTTTCGGAATGATTCAATTCGTTCTCGAGAAAATAATAAAACTGTTCAATTGCTAATGTATCAATCGATGCAGAAGTATTCAGTTTTTCAATGGATGATAACATCTGATTTAAGAGGGGAAAGATCATGATTAATACAGATAGTGCAAGCAAAAGCGAGATTAGTGTAATTCCTGATTCACTATCAATTATTCGGCGCATACTTGCACCATCTTTCTTTCTTAATATTATGTTCATACCATTCAATACAGGCGAGGTGTTTATTATTCTCCAACAATATATTGAAAGTAAATGTGGTTGAAATTCCATCAATTGAATACTCTTCATCTTCAAGTATTGGTTTACTTGCATATTGAGTTAGTTCAATATCTAGGATTGTTTTTGCTTCTCTGTATAGAGATAAGTCATTGGAGTAGTTCATAATATATTTCATGCTCGGAAAAATGATTACAGTCATCAAAATCATTACTGAAATAGTTAAGAGGATATCCATTAATATGAAACCACCCTCAGATTTCGGAAACATAATATCTACCTCTCCCAAAAGGAAATGTTATTTTGTAACTGGAACTTTGGTGATGAATGTTGAAAGTACCTGGGCCCATTGGCGAACCATTCACACTGAACCGAAAAGGGTTGCTGAATCGATTTAATTCTATTGTTATAGCAGAATCATAGGATCGATCGACAACTGGTTGGGATAAAGGATTATCTACAATGAAATAACGGGAGTTCGAGGGTTCTATATAGAGTAACAATCGCTTTTGGTGCAAGGTCGAGAATTGTTGCATCATATAAATATCTTTTTCAAATTGATTGAGGAAAGACTCGATTGTTTTATCTTTTTGGTTTAGCTGATAAGGGAAATAAATGAGTGATGAGATTAGAAAAAGGATACTTAATACGATCAACGTTTCGATCAAAGTGAAACCTCTATTTTTGTTAAGGGGATACATCTACGATCCCTTCTCCATCGATAGTAAGTTCACGACTATCAGGGCATGCGGTTGATTGAATATAACCTTCCGTTTCTAGTGTGGCGAGGTCAATAGGATAAGCATTGGTTTCTAATTTATACATCTGAACTTGAGATTGAACTAGATCAATATAAGCTTCACACCCCTTATCATCAACAAAAGTATTATGCTTTACGACATTCGGTATAGTTAGCAGAAGAAGTACAGAGATAATAAAGAGCACGATCAGCATTTCAATTAAAGTAAATCCTTTTTCGTTATTCATGTAATCACCTCGAAATTATAGTTTATTCATCATTTGAAACATTGGATAAAGCGTAAGTACATAGATAAAGATGATGAAAATTCCTAAAACGGAATACAGTATAGGTTGAACCATGACGATTAAACGCCTGATTCGGTCTTCAATTGCATCAAGAATTAGGACAGAATAAGTATTCAGATCTTCGTTAAGAGTCCCTTGAGCCTCACTCCGGAGGATCAGATGTTTCATATCAGGTTCTATTAACAACAAATCCTTAAACGAATGGTAGAGACTTGTTCCTTGCGAAAGATGATCCCATGCTTCATTTGCATATAACCTCATCAAAGAGCTCTCATTTTGGTTAGACATAATCTGAAGACTTTCCTTTATCGTCAATCCGCTCTGCAAAAGACTTGATAGATGATAAGCCAATTGAGAACTGAAAAATAAGCTTGCGAATTTTCTAGCTATCGGAATTTGGTTAAGGATGATCATCTTTCTTTCTAAGTGAGATTTATAAAAGATGATGATTGCTATACTAATAATTAATAAGCTCAATATAGTTCCATACACCAATATGAAATTTACGGTTTGGACTAGTTGCTGAAAAAAAGAGAAGGAATTTTTGTCATTAAAGCTATTGAAGGCACTTGAATAGAGGGGAAGTAAGTTTGTGCTTATGGCGAAGAAAATTATTAAGCTCATCCCCAATAGAAATAAGGGATACGTGAGAATTTCTTTTAATTTTTTCTGAAAGTGCATTCTCATATTCAGAATTCGAGTACAATTGGTGATATGATCTGGGAGTTTTCCTGATTCTTTTGAGAAGTACAAAAAGGTGACGACACTTGGTTGAAATTTCGATTCTTTGAAGCAGGAATCCAATGATTCGCCTGACCTTAAACGAACAATGAATTGTTCAGCAATCCGACCAAGTTGCGGGTCGTAAACCATGAATTCTAAAGCATGTTTAATAGAGTAATTCTTAATTAATAATTTACTTAAGCGATCCAGAAATTGGACTTGCAGTTGAAGTTTTAGTGGGCGTTTTTCTCTAAGGAGTAGAATAACCGAGCGCATAAGCTTTTCTCCTTAAATCTGAAAATGATTCAAAACCAGGTATGTTATGTGATGGTGTGCCGCCAATAGCAGCTTCTAATTGATGCTCATGGAGCATCTCAGCTATTGCAGCTCTTTTCATGATTGACTTCCCATTAGAAAACCTTTCACATTCTATCAATTCCTGTGAGGCAATCCCTATGATTGATTGTTGAAGGTCTATTTTACTTAAGCCCATTTCTGTTAATCGTGCTATTGTTCCGACGGCGTTTTTTGCATGAATTGTACTGATGACCAAATGTCCTGTTAAAGCGGCTCTAAAAGCAAATTTGGCCGTTGATTGATCTCTGATTTCTCCAACCATGATAATATCTGGGTCGTGTCTTAAAGCTGCTTTCAAACCGATATCATAGTTGAATCCTGCTTTTTCGTTCACCTGTACTTGTAATAGATTATCGATTGTTTGTTCCACTGGGTCCTCTAAAGTAATCGCTTGGTACCCATGTTTCTGAGTGGATGCTCGTAATAAGGTATACATTGTGGTGGATTTACCACTACCAGTCGGTCCGGTCAGTAATATAATTCCTGCTTTATTTTCCATCCAGGTGATTAATTCTTTTGCTTGTTTTGGGAAGACGAATAACTCATCTAGATCTGGGAAATCTTGTTTTGATAGAATTCGAATGGCAAGGCTTTCATTTTCCTTTAGTGGTAGTGTAGATAAACGTAAATCATACATACCTTTTGAATGATTGAATAGCAAAGTCCCATTTTGAGGAATACGCTTCTCCGCGATATCCATGCCAGTGGAAAATTTGTAATAGCTCAGAAGTAATTGATATGCTTGAATCAATATTTTGTCATAATACCATCGGTAACCGTTGATACGGAAATAAATGGTCACTGTTTTTTCTCCAGGGGAGAAGTGGATATCGCTTGCCCCTTCTGACAATGCATCATTCATAATTTTTTCAGATAATGAATCTGGTTTGTTCACATCGAATCACTCCTTGTGATTTGAAGTATATGGGGGGATATTTTTGAAGCCACTTACACTTATTGGTTTTATGGGAGTTGGGAAGACGACTGTAGGAAAAGCATTGTCTCAAAAACTTGGAAAACCACTAATTGATACAGATCAAGAGATCGTAAAGTATGAAGGAAGAAGCATTCCTGAAATCTTTGCTGACTCAGGCGAAGCTTATTTCAGAAAAGTAGAGTCTTCTATACTTGAGGATCAAATGGATAAGGATTTGATTATTTCGACTGGTGGAGGAATAGTGACGAATGAGAGGTCAAGGGAGTATTTAAAGAATTTTTTTCATAATTTTTGGCTTGATGCATCTCTTGAAGTTGTAGAGAAGAGAATTAGTGATGATGAAGAACGGCCGTTGTGGAAAGTGAAAAGAGAAGCTAGAATCGAATTATTCAACAAACGACGCAAACTTTATGAAGCTGTTGCAGACCATCGGATTTCGGTTGATCATTTGGAGGTCAATGAATTGGTTGAAGAAATTAGTAAGCTGTATTTATAGTTATATAATGTTGCTTAAAAGGTGTCAACTCCACTAGCAAAGGTCAATTCAGCCTGAAATAAAAATAAAGGAACCCAAAATGGATTCCTTGCAAAAAAACGACTATTAATAAAGGGATATGGCTCTCAAAATATTTTTGATTAATAGGAAGTAAGGCGCGAACAAGTAGCGGCTGTCAAATAAAATAAACCTCCGTTGATGACCTTGAAATTCACTTTAGGGTATAGGCGATCGAAAATTTGTTGTTTCATACTTTTGATTTCTTCATCTTTCAAATCTTGGCCTAGATCACGGATCAAATCTAATTCACTCTCATATAAATGAGAGGATTGTTCAGCAAAGGACTTCGATTTTTCAATCACCCTCGATTCGAGTTCGTTCATCAAGTGTTCAGCAGCTTTTTTAGGTGGGATAATGCTTGGTATCTTGTAGCAGTAATCAGGAATTTGTGAACTCAATGATAAGGATTCTAATTCTTCCATCATGCCGAATCTCATCGTACCATTAGTCAGTAAAACTCCGACGCTAACGATTTCATCACTTGTATAGTAACCGTTGAAATGGACGTTGACATTGCATACAAACCAGGGGTACATTGCTGATTGTTGTTGGCCAGGAGTGTGTTGTTCGTATAGCTCTGTATACATCCCATCCCGTTGAATGATCTGGAAGAATTGTTCAAGTCGTCGTGAGCCGAAATGTACCCACTCCCCAGTCTGGTTTCTTTTAGTGTCATCAGTGATGAATGTAACACTCATTGGTTCACCTTTGAAGCCTAATTTCTTAATGTATTGCCAGTAAAATGGCCGATTCATTAGCTCTTCATCCAAGGCTTCGGTCAATTGTACTTTAAACAAACCGTTTTCTTCGTGAACAATCTTCCCGCCACGCTCTCTAAAGAAATCGAGCAGAAAGGGATGAATTTCAGCTTGATTCATGATAATTACTCCTTTTATCCGCGTTACTTGTGATCACTTCGATCATGTTATCAATCTTTATTTCACTTTCCTTTTCGGAACTAGCTTCACTTATAATTTCTCCTAATTCTTTTTCTAAACTTTCTATATTCAACTCCGTCAATATCTGGTCTATTTCACCGATAACATCTCGAAAGACATCAAGTTTCTTATATAGTAAATTCATGATCCTTTGATCGGTTGTTTGATTCAGAACAATGTAATAGATATGAACATCATTTTGTTGACCATACCTGTGGATTCTGCCTATTCTTTGTTCTAACTTCATAGGATTCCATGGCAAATCATAATGAATCATATGGTTACAAAATTGTAGGTTCAATCCTTCTGCGCCTGCATCTGTTGCAATCAATACATCCGCTTGATTTTCAAATAATCTCAACATCCACTGTTTTTTACTCTTCTTAAAATCTCCGTTATAAGTAACAGCAGCTATATCATATTGTTTGAATAACCATTGCAAATATATTTGTGTCGACTTATACTCTGTGAAAATAATACACTTTTCTCCGATTTCTTTGATGAGTTGAATGGTTCTGAGTGCCTTGCTGTGATGCGGTAGTTGTTCTAAAAGTTCTACCCATTGTAGAATTGTTTCTTTTGTCAAAGGTTGCTTCCTGATCGATTGGAAACAGGCTTCTCTACTAGAACAAAACTCTCTTTGCAAAGTCAGGTTGGTGAGGGCATGTTCTTGAGAGAATGAAGTCAACCTTTCATAGAATGATATTTCCTCAGGAGTAAAGTCTATTGAGATTGTTTGTACATGACGATCCGTCCAAGGATGCTCTGTTTCTTCTCTTCGGTTGCGAATCATCGACTGTTGTATCAGTGTTTGTATCGATTGATTTCTGTCTTCTTTATTACTTTTTCTAACTAGTTCCTTGAACCGAGTTTTGTTTCCTAATAATCCTGGGCGAACGATGGACATCAAATAATAAACTTCTTCGATCTTATTCTGAATCGGAGTAGCCGTAAGCAATAGACAATAGGTTGATTGAATCGATTTTACAAACTGATAATTTTTGGTTTTCGGATTCTTTAATCTGTGAGCTTCATCTACAATCAATAAGTCATATTGTTGCTCTAAAATATCTTTAGAGTGAGGTTCTTTTTTAGCTAAATCAATGGAAGACACAACTACGTCATAGTCAGCCCAATTATAAGAGCGATGTTTAGAAGCGGCTGGAATAAAAAACATTCGGTTCAACTCTTCAACCCATTGATTAATAAGAGAGGATGGTACAAGAATAAGGACTTTTTTAACCAGTCCTTTAATCATCAACTCTTTAGTGATTACCCCTGCTTCTACAGTCTTACCAAGACCTACTTCATCAGCAAGAATCGCTCGACCATGCATCTCGAAGATAACCTTATTTACAGCTTCCAACTGGTGGCTCATTAAATTCAAATCAGGTAAGAAGTTGAGACTTATTAATTGATTCTTTCTACTCGATTTTAGCTGAGCTATTTGGTAAGCCTGCTGGAATAATTTCCATTCACATGTTTGATAAGTATTATGTTGTTGTGAGAACTGCTCGATTTCATTTTTGATAATCAGCGTTTTCATTCGTTTAGCCCCTTATAAAATAACAGTATGATGACGCTTACACATCAAATGAACATATGCTATAATGTGATTTAACATATAGTATTAGTATGTACATAAAAATGAATATCATAAGCGAATGACTACAAGGGGAGAGACTGTGGTGATCACAGCGCCGACGGAGCAAGTACTTAAGTATGAATCTCTCAGGCAAAAAGACCTTTGTATGACGCAGCTCTGGAGAGTGTTCATCATGCATGAACCACCAACGATGCAAGCAATCAATGATTGCGAAACTTTCAGGTGACAGGACAGAGAATTCCAATGAAATTGGTATTCTCTTTTTTTATGCAGTAAATAAATTGGAGGGATGAGAATGAGTGAATTGAAACGAACACCATTGTACCCAGTTTACGAAAAAAGCGGGGCAAAAACGGTTGATTTTGGTGGCTGGGAAATGCCTGTACAGTTTTCTGGTATAAAAAACGAACACTTTGCCACCCGTGAACGTGCTGGTCTTTTTGATGTATCCCATATGGGCGAAGTATTGGTCAAAGGTTCAGGCAGTGAAGATTTTTTACAGAAAATGCTTACCAATGATCTATCTAAAGTGAAGGTAGGCCAAGCCCAGTATACGATCATGTGTTATGAAGATGGCGGTACTGTGGATGATTTACTAGTTTATAAGTTAGAAGAGGAAACTTTTTTATTAGTAGTTAATGCTGCAAATACAGAAAAAGACTTTGAGTGGCTAAAGTCATATGCTGGCAATGATGTATCCGTGGAGAATGTCTCTGATCGTTATGTACAATTAGCTATCCAAGGTCCCAAAGCAGAGTCTATTTTACAAAAGTTAACTAAAGATGACTTGTCGGAAATCAAATTTTTCCGTTTTAAAGATGAAGTGAAGTTCCATAATCACCAACACGGAGCAATTGTTTCTAGAACCGGGTATACAGGTGAAGATGGCTTTGAGATTTATATAGATGCCTCTGAAGGAGCAGCTTTATGGGAAGAGATCCTGGAAGCTGGAAAAGAAGAAGGCATAGAGCCGATCGGACTCGGAGCCCGTGATACTTTAAGATTTGAAGCTAATTTAGCTTTATATGGCCAAGAGTTATCAAAAGATATAACTCCTGTCGAAGCGGGTCTTAACTTTGCTGTCAAAGTTAAGAAAGAGGCTGATTTTAACGGTAAAGAAGTACTTAAACAACAAAAAGAGGATGGACCTACTAGAAAGCTAGTCGGCATCGAAATGATCGATAAAGGAATTCCACGCCATGGTTATGACGTATTGAAAGATGGCGAAGTTGTTGGATTTGTTACTTCTGGTACACAATCTCCGACACTCGGAAAAAATGTCGGTCTTGCATTAGTTCGCTCTGATTTGACGAGCGAAGGGGAAGAATTAGAAATCCAAGTAAGAAAACGGACGTTGGATGCGAAAGTTGTTCCGACTCCATTTTATAAAAGAAAGTAAGGGGTGAGAAGCATGCAACATCGTTATATTCCTATGACTAAAGAAGATAAGGAATCTATGCTAAAAACTGTTGGAGTAGATTCTACGGAAGAATTATTCAAGGATATACCTGAAAAAGTACGTTTCAGAGATGAAATCAACATTGCTCCCGCGAAAGATGAGTATGCACTAAAACAAGAATTGAGTGGCTTAGCAAACAAAAATGCTCATTTTCAATCACATACTTCATTCTTGGGTGCTGGTGTTTACGATCATTATGCACCATCAATCGTTGATCATGTAATCTCAAGATCAGAATTTTATACAGCTTATACTCCGTATCAACCAGAGATCTCCCAAGGGGAATTACAAGCTATTTTCGAATTCCAAACAATGATTTGTGAATTGACGGGTATGGAAGTTGCCAATTCTTCCATGTATGACGGTGGAACAGCTTTGGCTGAAGCAGTCAACTTAAGTGCAGGTCAAACTCGCAAGAAAAAAGTACTGGTTTCAAAAGCGATCCATCCAGAATCATTAGCTGTTATTCACACGTATGCTAAAGGACCTGGATTAGAGGTAGTCGAAATTGATGTAGAAGATGGAATGACTGACCTGAAACAATTAGAAAATGAATTGGATGATGATACAGCTAGTGTCGTTCTTCAATATCCGAACTTCTTTGGACAGGTTGAACCTTTGAAAGAGGTAGAGCAGTTATTAGAAAATCAGAAAAAGACGATGTTCTTAGTTTCTAGTAACCCACTTTCTTTAGGCTATTTGACACCTCCAGGTGAATTCAACGTAGATATTGTGGTAGGTGACAATCAAGTGTTCGGAATCCCTGCACAATTCGGCGGCCCACATTGCGGTTATTTTGCGACGACGAAGAAATTGATGCGTAAGGTACCTGGGCGCCTAGTAGGACAAACAGTAGACGAAGAGGGAAGAAGAGGGTTCGTGTTAACTCTTCAAGCCCGAGAACAACATATCCGTAGAGATAAAGCGACATCTAATATTTGTTCCAACCAAGCATTGAATGCATTAGCATCTTCTGTTGCTATGAGTGCTCTAGGTAAACAAGGGATAAAGGAAATGGCCGTGTTGAATATGAAGAAAGCTCGCTATGCTAAGAAACAATTAGAAGCTGCTGGCTTTGAAATCAGCTTTAAAGGACCATTTTTCAATGAGTTTGTTGTGAAGTTGAACAAATCTATTACTGAAGTAAACGACAAGTTAGAACAGCGAGGAATTATTGGCGGTTACGATCTAGGAAAAGCTGATAGCTCATATGAGAATCACATGTTAGTAGCTGTTACTGAGATTCGCACCAAAGAAGAGATCGATCAATTTGTTAAAGAATTGGGTGATATCCATGGCTAATCAAAACGATTTTCCAGTCATATTTGAATTAAGCAAGGAAGGCCGTAAAGGGTACAGCTTACCCGATTTAGATGTTCCAGATGTGGATTTGGATGAGGAATTCGGGAACGACTATATCCGTCAAGAAAACCCGGATCTTCCAGAAGTAAGTGAATTACAGATTATGCGTCATTACACTGCTTTATCTACAAGAAATCACGGGGTGGATTCAGGATTCTATCCTCTCGGTTCATGTACGATGAAATACAATCCAAAAATTAATGAAGACGTGGCTCGTTACCCAGGGTTCAGTCATATCCATCCTTATCAGGAGGAAAAAACAGTCCAAGGTGCAATGGAAATGTTGTATAATCTCCAGACGTCACTTTCTGAAATTACGGGAATGCATGAGGTCACATTACAACCCGCTGCTGGTGCGCATGGCGAGTGGACTGGACTGATGATGATCCGAGCTTTCCACGAATCAAACGGAGATTATAACCGTACAAAAGTAATCGTACCTGACTCTGCTCACGGAACTAACCCTGCTTCTGCAACTGTTGCAGGATTCGAGGCAGTAACTGTTAAATCGAATGACCAAGGCTTAGTTGACCTTGAAGACTTGAAACGTGTTGTAGGAGACGATACTGCAGCTTTAATGCTGACGAACCCAAATACATTAGGTCTATTTGAAGAACATATTCTTGAAATGGCTGAAATTATCCACGAAGCTGGTGGCCGTTTATACTATGATGGCGCTAACTTGAACGCTATTATGGGCTATGCTCGCCCAGGAGACATGGGATTTGATGTAGTTCACTTGAACTTGCATAAAACATTCACAGGACCACACGGTGGTGGCGGACCTGGTTCCGGACCTGTCGGAGTGACGAAAGAATTATCTAAGTTCTTACCAAAACCTATTTTAACGAAAAAAGATGATGCATTTACATTCGATTACAATCGCCCAGACTCGATTGGTCGCGTGAAGCCTTACTATGGTAACTTCGGAATCAATGTAAGAGCTTATACGTATATCCGCTCAATGGGTCCTGATGGATTGAAGCAAGTTAGTGAAAATGCAGTGTTGAATGCTAACTATATGATGCGTCGTTTAGAAGAAGAGTACGAACTCCCATTCAAACAGCATTGTAAACACGAATTTGTGTTATCAGGGAAAAACCAAAAGAAACTAGGTGTTCGAACTCTTGATATTGCCAAGCGTCTATTAGACTTTGGCTATCACCCACCAACAATCTACTTCCCACTTAATGTGGAAGAGGCTTTGATGGTTGAACCAACTGAAACAGAATCTAAAGAAACGCTCGATGAGTTTATCGATGCGATGATTCAGATTTCTAACGAGGCAAAAGAAGATCCTGAGATCGTACAAGAAGCCCCACATACTACAGTGTTAAGTCGTTTAGATGAGACTCAGGCAGCAAGAAAACCAGTTCTAAGATATATGAAAGACGAATCATAATAAAAAGGATGGCGAAGAAATTCGCCATCCTTTTTTCATTTAATAACCTTTTTTCTTCACTTTGATTTTACCATTCCACTTACGGAACCCACCTTTAAGATGGTTGAGATCCTCGTAACCTTTTTTGCGCAGCATATTTGCAGCCCGTACAGATCTTGTACCACTTTGACAATATAAATATACCGGCTTATCTTTTCTGATTTCTACTAGACGTTGCTTCATTTGTGATAATGGAATATTACGTGCACCAAGAATATGACCTCTTTCATATTCATTCGGTTCTCTTACATCTATCAATTGTGCTTTGCGATAACCTTCAATCCATTGATCCTCTGTCAGTGTTTTTAAATAGCGTTGCGTTCGTACGTATCTGAAAGCCCCGAATAAAATAAGAGCTGCAACAGCTATTAATACGATGAATAAAATATCCATACGAATCCCCTCTCTTCTATATCTACCACCTTTCATTATAAAAATCTTTAGACAAACTTTCAAAGGATTTTTTGTGGAATTTGATTTTTCATCCAATTCTTAGAGTAAATTCGACACTATTTTCATCTTGACAAACAATCGGATGTATGCCTTTAAAACTATATATAGTATTCGTCTTAAAAATCAAGCACTATATATTGTATAAATCTATTGATTTTTAAAAATGTATTTGGTAATGTTATAGACAACAAACAACACACCAATGAAAAGCATGTCGAGAAACTTGGTGAAAGGAAGTGAAGAGTTTGCAAAAAGTTGAAAACCGAATGACGAATGTTGATATCGATCGTCTGAATCAAGATATAGAAGAGTTTCCTTATGTCCATCCTGTAACAAGTGATATGCAGGTAACTCATAAGGGAGTTTCTCGATTAGTTATGTTAGATCGATACTCATTCAAAGACACTGAAAAGAGGACATTGAAAGAAGGAGATTTCGTCGTCTTAACGATAAAAGATGACCCGAAATTTCCCGCTCGTGGAACAGGATTTATAGTGTCGATTGATAAAGAAAGACATAAAGCTATTGTACAAGTTGAAGAAGATTATATCCATGTGTTAGACAAAGAATCAGAAAGAGAGACCGGAAAAATTGAGAGGTCTCTAACAGTAATAGATAAACCACTAGAAATCTTTTACGAACAAATTGCTTTGAGAAATGCCAGCGGTTTAGCAGAAGTAGAGCGTTCAACGGAAAAGAGGGAGTACTGGTTTGAAAAGTTCTACAATGAACTATCGAGCTTGAACTTCATCCCAGCTGGAAGAGTACTTTACGGAGCAGGTGCAAACACGGATGTTACGTATTTCAACTGCTACGTCATGCCTTACATCAACGATTCTCGGGAAGGAATCAGTGATCACCGTAAGCAAGTGATGGAGATCATGTCACGCGGAGGTGGAGTCGGAACAAATGGTTCGACACTTCGACCGAAGAATTCCCTGGCTCGAGGAGTCAATGGCAAATCATCAGGATCAGTGAGTTGGTTGGATGACATCGCTAAGTTGACACATCTAGTAGAGCAGGGCGGTTCAAGACGTGGCGCCCAAATGATCATGTTGAATGATTGGCATCCTGACATCATCGATTTCATCATATCGAAGATGCAGAACCCAAGAATCCTCAGATACTTAATAGAAAATATTGAAGACGAAACAGTACAGCAGCTAGCTAAGGACAAGCTTAAATTCACTCCTTTATCAGTTAGTGAAATGCAGATGTATCAAGGAATTGTGAATTACAAACACATCCCAGGCTTAGGTGGCTTCTCTGAAGAGAATATTCGAGAAGCAGAAACGAAGCTAAGAGATGAAGGCACATACAGTGTGCATAACCCAGAATTTTTAACGGGAGCCAACATTTCAGTCTGTATCACAGACGACTTTATGAAAGCTGTAGAAAATGACGAAGATTATGAACTTCGCTTTCCAGATGTAGAAAACTATAGTGAAGAAGAAATGGAAGCTTATAATAAGAATTGGCACGAAATCGGCGATGTTCGCGAGTGGGAAAAGCTAGGGTATGGTGTGAAGGTTTATCAGTCAATTCCAGCAAAAGAGCTGTGGAACCTGATTAATATCTGTGCAACATATTCTGCAGAACCAGGAATCTTCTTTATCGATAATGCGAATAAAGAAACCAACGCGACAGCTTATGGTCAGAAGGTAGTAGCAACTAACCCATGTGGTGAGCAACCCCTCGCACCGTATTCTGTCTGTAATTTGGCTGCTGTCAATTTAGCATCCGTAGCAAACAAGGATACTAAGCGACCAGATTTCGATCAATTAAAAGAAACAGTAGCAACTGGTGTTCGTTTACAAGACAACGTCATCGACTCAACACCTTACTTTCTTGACGAGAACCGCAAACAAGCTTTAGGTGAACGTCGTGTAGGGCTAGGAGTCATGGGGCTTCATGACCTATTGATTTATTGCGAAACTGAATATGGTTCAGATGAAGGTAATATGTTAGTCGATCAAATTTTTGAAACAATTGCGACCACGGCTTACCGAACTTCAATCGAGTTGGCAAAAGAAAAAGGAAGCTTCCCATTCTTGATTGGGGAAACGGAGGCTGAAACGAAGCTATTACGTGAACGTTTCATCGAAACAGGCTATATGCAAAAGATGCCTGAAGATATTCGACAAGGTGTGTTAGATTACGGCATTCGTAACTCCCATCTATTGACGGTAGCGCCAACTGGTTCTACTGGAACGATGGTTGGAGTTTCAACTGGCTTAGAACCTTACTTCTCTTTCACTTACTATAGAAGCGGAAGATTAGGCAAATTCATCGAAGTGAAAGCGGATATTGTTCAAGAGTATTACGACAGAAATCCTGAGCAATCAGATGATGAGTTACCTGAATGGTTCGTTACAGCTATGAGCCTACCACCAGAAGCTCATGCTGATACTCAGTGTGTTATTCAGAAATGGGTAGACAGTTCCATTTCAAAAACAGTCAATGCACCTAAGGGCTATCGCGTAGACCAAGTACAAGATGTATATGAGCGTTTGTACAACGGTGGAGCCAAAGGGGGAACCGTCTACGTGGATGGAAGTCGGGATACTCAGGTTCTATCTCTAAAAGCAGAAGAAAATGATTTCTCTGAGCAAACGGAATTGTTTGAAGATGAAGAGAAAAAAGTTGTACTGATGGATACTGTCCACGAATTGGATAAAACCAATGTTACGGTAGGTTCTGAAGTCGGAGATACATGTCCGGTATGTCGCCAAGGTGACGTCGAGGATGTGGGCGGCTGCAATACCTGTACCAATTGTGGTGCACAGTTGAAATGCGGATTATAAATAATCGAAAGGCTAGTCTACTAAATGTAGACTAGCTTTTTTCTTCTAATCGATCCTTAAGAAACATATAATAGGTCACTTGCAAATAAAGGGTGTGAGTGATGGAAGTCGATGGAGTCTTTTCAGGTGGAGGTGTGAAGGCATTCGCTTTTTTGGGTGCGATCGATGTTTGCGAGAAGAAGAACATCGAATTCACAAGAGTTGCTGGAAGTTCTGCGGGTGCGTTAATCGCATCATTAGTTAAAGCAGGATACAAATACGAAGAACTATATCATATGCTTGATGATGTGGATTTAAAAGAGTTTTTAGACCAACCTTTCTGGATGAAAAACGTACCTTTATTGAAATGGCTGTTACTTTATTATCGGATGGGGCTTTATAAAGGTGATGCTCTAGAAAACTGGATAGATGAAAAGCTTCAAAAGAAAGGATTGCGGACTTTCGGAGATTTGCCAGATAAAGCTCTGACCATTATCGGGACCGATCTCACTAATGGCCGGATGGCTGTATTCCCAAATGACTTATCGAAAGTATATGGTATCAATCCAAAGGACTTTTCTATAGCAAAAGCTGTTAGAATGAGTGCGAGTATTCCCTATTTCTTCCAACCCGTCACAATTCAAAAGTCAAAGCACCAAAAGAGTTTAATCGTAGACGGAGGGGTACTAAGTAATTTTCCATATTGGGTATTCAATCAAAAAAGCGAACTGAAGGCCAGACCGTCTATCGGAATTAAATTAAATGCGAACTATTCATCTATTCCGAAGCAGAAAGTCAATAATTCGGTTGATTTATTACATGCTTTATTTTTAACGATGCTACAGGCACATGATGCTCGACACATATCCAAAGATAATGCGAAGGACATCATTTTTATACCGATAAAAGATATACATGCTACGAATTTTGAATTATCGAAAGAGGAGAAGTCCTACTTGATAGAAGTAGGAAGGTTGAAAGCGAATGCTTTTTTTAAAAAGTGGAGTGGATAAAGAAAAGGGATCTGTTTTCTCAACAGATCCCTATTTTTTATTACCTTTAATGACTTTCAAGTGATTTCTATTACTTCTATTCTTTTTTAATTTATCAGGTTTTTGAATGTGAGAGTTATGGTTCATCTTTCGATCGACTGTTCCATATTTTTTCTTCGATTGTTTTACAGCTTGTCGGAATTCTGAGCTGCCACGGCGTCTTCTGTGGATGAAAAAGTAATAAAAAGCTCCACCAATCAGAGCAATGAATCCAATGGTCATCAAAATATATTGAATGAATCCTAGTGGGTCTGTAACTAATTGACCTAACAAGCCGACGGTTGCAAGGATAAGAACAATATAGATGATCCATTTAATTAAGTTTGATTGCATGGCTAGCTCCTTTCGAATAAAAGAAAAAAATCTTTCCTTATTCTAAAAATTAGTGCTTATATATTCATTTTACCTAAAAACCTCTTTAAATAATACTAATATTTTCCGAATGTTTTCTAGCTTCTTGAACCAATCTAAGGGTGAGGTGATTTAATGTCAAATAAAAACGGACAAGAAAAAAAATCGTCAATACTTAAAAAGAGTTTATTTGCTGGAGTGATTGCTGGATTATTATTTGGCAGTTTAAGTACACTTGGATATTATTTATCCTTTTCTGAAGTATCTCACGCTTCGTTTATAGTCAGGTCATATTTTACAGAGCCTTGGACACAGGACTTCATAGCAGAGTTAGTCAGTTTGGGTGTGGTTGCGATCATTAGCCTGTTACCAGCTGTAATTTATTACTTTACGATGAGGAACTTACATGGGATCTTCCCGGGAGTTTTCATGGGTGCATTGTTGTGGGTGTTGTTTTTTGTGCTACTACCACCATTTTTTTCAGCTGTACCCTCGATCCAGAACATGAACTCCGATACCATTGCCACAACTTTTTGTCAGTTTATATTATACGGAACGTTTATTGGTTTCACCATTACTTATGAGTCACATGGAGAAAGGGTACAGTCATCAAAACATTCACAAAATGAGGTTGATGTATGATAAACTGAAGTAGGATTGTGGGACAAAAAATTAAGAGGGGCCTTGTCCATGAAAAAACTATTAATGCTGAATGGACCGAACTTAAATCTACTGGGAGAAAGAAGCCCGGATACTTATGGAAGTACCAGTCTTACCGAAGTAGAAAATGAAGTCTATGACTTTTTGAGAGAAAACGGCTGGGAGTTAACATGTCGACAATCAAATCATGAGGGTGAACTGATTGATATTTTACATGACGCACGAAAGCATTTTGAAGGTGTGATTTTCAATCCAGGGGGATACTCTCATACAAGCGTAGCGATCCGAGATGCCATTGAAGCAATCTCGATTCCTGTTATTGAAGTTCACATTTCGAATATTTATCAAAGGGAAGCCTTCAGACATCAATCTTTCATATCACCGGTCGCATCTGGACATATTAGTGGATTGGGGATAAAAGGTTACAAAGTAGCAGCATTCGCTTTACTAGAAAAATTGACAGAGAGGGAGAATTAACATGGAAAAATTGACGAAGTTAAGAGAGTTACTTACTAAGAACGATCTTGATGGTCTACTGATCACTAGTGGCCAAAATCGCAGATATATGACTGGTTTTACTGGCACTGCAGGTGTTGTATTAGTAACTCAAGACAAAGCAAAATTCATTACAGATTTTCGCTATACCGTTCAAGCAAAAGAACAGGTACATGGTTATGAAATCGTTGAACACAAAGGGCCAATCCATAATGAAGTTTCTGAACAGATTGACCAATTGGATATCAAAAAATTAGGTTTTGAAAAAAATGATATGACTTACAATACATACGAAACCTATAAACAAGCCATTAATGCGGAGTTTATTCCTGTTGGTGGACTGGTCGAAGAATTGCGATTAGTCAAAACTGAAGAGGAATTAACCATTATGAAAGAAGCAGCTAAAATCGCAGATGCTGCATTTGAATATATTCAAACCGTCATTAAGCCAGGTGTTAAAGAAATAGATGTTTCCAATGAACTAGAATTCTTCATGAGAAGACAAGGAGCTACATCTTCATCATTTGATATAATTGTTGCATCTGGTTACCGATCAGCTCTTCCACACGGTGTTGCATCTGAGAAAGTAATTGAATCGGGCGAACTGGTTACGTTGGACTTCGGGGCTTTATATAAAGGGTATTGCTCTGATATTACACGTACGGTCGCAGTCGGGCCAATTGACGATAAGTTAAAAGAAATTTATGATGTAGTATTAGAGGCACAGTTAAGAGGAATGAAAGGTACCAAAGCTGGTATGACTGGTAAAGAAGCGGATGCTTTAACCAGAGATTATATTAAAGAAAAAGGTTATGGAGAGTATTTCGGGCATTCAACTGGACACGGCTTAGGAATGGATGTTCATGAGGGGCCTGGTTTATCATTCCGTTCAGAAACTGTTTTAAAACCAGGGATGGTTGTTACGGTGGAACCTGGTATTTATGTTCCAAATGTAGGCGGATGCCGCATTGAAGATGATACTGTAATTACCGAAGATGGAAATGAGCCGTTGAACTTCTCAACAAAAGAATTAATTACTTTATAAAAAGGTAAGGGAGGAACTGACTTTGATTTCAGTAAACGATTTTAAAACTGGTTTAACGATAGAACTAGATAATTCTATTTGGCAGGTTGTTGAATTCCAACATGTAAAGCCTGGTAAAGGTGCTGCATTCGTTCGTTCTAAATTAAGAAATATAGAAAATGGAAGCATCCAAGAAAAGACATTCCGTGCGGGTGAAAAAGTGAACCGTGCTCATTTGGAACGTCGTCCGATGCAATACATGTATGCTTCAGGTGACGATCATGCATTCATGGATACAGAAACATTCGAACAATTGGATATTCCTAGTTCGATTATCGAGAATCATTTGAAGTTTCTAAGAGAAAACATGCAAGTTACTGTACTGATTTATGATGGAAATACTTTAGGAATCGAATTACCTAAAAACGTGGAATTAGAGGTTGTCGAAACTGAACCAGGCGTTAAAGGTGATACAGCAAGCGGCGGAACAAAACCCGCGACCCTTGAAACTGGTCACATTGTACAAGTACCTTTTTTCATTGATAAAGGTGAAGTTCTAGTTGTTAGTACAACTGATGGTAAATACGTATCAAGAGCTTAGAACACAAATAATCAAATACTTTGAAAGAGGATCCGAAACCGGGTCCTCTTTTTTTATGGGCTTTTTTCATATATTAATAGAGCTGCTCATAGACTGTTTATAAACGGGAGAGGATGTCCATGTTAAAGCCCGAAATTTTCCGTGTTCTACCTAAGAAATTGCAAACTGCATTTAAAAAATATAGAAGTGATCAATTAAGAGGTTTAGAGGAAATTCGTCTTCGTTTGAATAAGTGTCCAGAACTTGTATTCAGCCATAAAAGCCTAATGATGAACGATTTTATTTTTACAGAAAATGATTCAAAAGAGTTTCTTGGGCAGATCAGTCAGCACTCTGTCTATCGGTTAGAAGATGAATTTCGCAATGGATATATTACGTTATCTGGAGGACACAGGGTTGGTTTAGCAGGTAAAGTGTCGACCGAAAAGGGACGAGTCAAGGCTATTACACATATATCTTCATTCAATATAAGGGTAGCTACAGCTTACGAGGGTGCTGCTAAGGACCTTGTACCTCACCTGTATAAAGAAGGCATCAGTAATACTCTTTTGATTGGACCTCCTAAAAGTGGGAAAACCACTCTATTGAGAGATCTTGTCCGGTCAGTAAGTAATGGGTTGCACGGCATTGAAGCTCAGAGGGTAGGGCTAATAGATGAACGATCAGAAATCGCCGCAGTACTGGATGGGTCACCTCAACATGACGTAGGTTTAAGAACTGATGTTATGGCCGACTGTCCGAAATCTGAAGGAATGATGATGATGATCCGTTCCATGTCGCCAGAATTGTTAGCAGTCGATGAAATTGGACACGAAGAAGATGTCAAAAGTCTACGAGAAGCAATACACGCAGGTGTCGGAATTGTATGTACTGTTCATGGACAAGCACTTGATGAAGTCAAAAATAGACCCATTCTCTCTAGCTTATTTGAAGAAAAAGTGTTTGATTCCTATGTCCTTTTAATACCCCGTCAACGTTCGGGGGATATTCAGATGATTTATGATAAACATTTTCGATTGATAAAAACCTTGACGAGGAGAAACGCCAATGAAGTGGATCGGAGCGATATTGATCCTGTTTACGTGCACATGGGTCGGAATCGATATAGCTAGAAATTATTCGAGAAGACCACGACAAATCAAGGAACTACTGCACGCACTCCAAATAATGGAAGCCGAAATGGTATACGGACAAGAACCGATAAGACAAGTTTTTATCCAGCTATCTAAACAATTAGGTCCCCCGATTGCTTTCATTTTTTATGACTTATCCGAACATATGCGAACGTCCCATGAATCCCTGGAAGTTTTATGGGAAAGAGTGCTGAATGAGAAATGGAAATATACTTCTATGAAATCCAATGAGAAAGAGGTTTTACTCCATTTGGGTCAATCTCTCGGAGTGCACGACTTGGAGCACCAAAGAAAACAAATCCATCTGGCACACATCCATTTAAGTGGAGAATTAGATGATGCAAATCAAGATGATAAAAGATTCTCTAAACTGTTTCGTGCGTTAGGAGTCCTTTCTGGACTGTTATTGATGTTAATTTTTATTTAAAGCGAGGAGTACCCCTATGAATGATGTCTATCTTTTATTTCAAATTGCAGGAATAGGTATCGTAGTTGCTATGATCCATACCATTCTTAAACAGATGGGTAAAGAAGATATAGCCCATTGGGCGACCCTCGTCGGTTTTATTATTGTATTGATCATTGTGATTGACTATCTATCAAGATTGTTCCAACAAATAAAATCCGTATTTTTATTGCAAATGATCAAGGGGCTCTTCATGTAATGGATCTTGTCCAAGTAATAACGATTGCTATAGTTGCCAGTATTTTAATCATCCTTGTCAGAGAGAAGAGCCCTTCAATAGCATTTATGCTAGTTCTTTTTACAGGGATTTTAATCTTTTTTGTGGTAGCTAGAGAAATTTCTCAGTTATTCGGCTTGTTCCAACAGATGATGACGAGGATGAATATGTCCATGATCCACCTTGACACCATTCTTAAGGTAATCGGGGTGGCATACCTGACCGAATTCACTTCACAGTTATTGAAGGATGCTCAACTTCAAGCAATTGCTGTGAAAGTTGAATTAGCAGGCAAGATATTTATTTTAGTGATTGCGTTGCCTATATTTATTGCAGTATTGGAGACGCTGATGAAATTTTTACCGAGTTGATGAAGGGGATTTCAATGAAAAAAAAACTAACTATTACTGTTTTATTATTCATTTACTTTTTCTCCCCAAGTTCGGTACTTGCTGTTTCGGAAAGCATCCCAGACGAGTTACAAAATAGATGGTTGGACAGTGGAGAAATAGAAGATCAATGGCGACATGAACTCAGTGATTACCGTGAATATCTACCGTTCGCAGCTGATGAGCATTGGTTAGATCCAATAAAAGATGGATCAGTATTTTCGTTAAAGAACTGGTTAGATGGTATATCACGCTTTTTCATTGACGAGTGGATGCAGAATGGACGACTAATAGCTTTATTGATTTTCCTAACTCTGTTGAGTGTTTTTTTGAAAGTACTGGTCAATTCATTCGAAAACCAATCGGTCTCCCAAATAAGTTATTTCGTTATATTCGGGGTTCTGCTGACCTTGGCAATCACCAGCTTCCATCAAGCAGTCACCTATACTACTGAGGCGATTCATGGGATGGGTCACTTCATGTTAGCACTACTTCCCTTGATGTTAAGCATGATGGCTGCATTCGGTAATGTGGCATCGGTGGCTTTTTTTCACCCCTTAATATTGTTCTTTGTTCAAATGAGTGGAGTATTGATTACAAAAGTAGTTCTACCACTATTTTTCTTTTCAGCAATACTGTCAATCGCTAGTGAAATCAATAAGGATTACAACGTCACTCAGTTTGCCAAGTTAATGAAGCATATTGCTTTCGGGATTTTAGGGGCGTTTTTAACTTTATTTCTTTCTGTCATGTCTTTACAGGGGGTTAACGCAGCAGTGACAGATGGAGTGGCCATACGAGCTACAAAGTTTGTTACTAGTAATTTCATACCTGTGATCGGTAAGATGTTCACTGATGCAACCGATACGGTGTTATCAGCAAGTCTTTTGTTAAAGAACACAATCGGTCTTGCAGGTGTTGTAATGGTGATGATCATTACGCTATTTCCCGCATTGAAGGTGCTTGTATTAGGACTGATTTTTAAAGTAACGGCGGCAATCCTTCAACCAGTAGCTGACGGCCCAATAGTAGAGGTTATAGACATCATGGGGAAACATATCTTCTATATACTTACTGCACTATTAACGATATCTTTGATGTTCTTCTTTTCATTAGTCATGTTGATTATAGTTGGGAACATGACATTAATGATTCGATAAAATCCTAAAATTGCCTATACAGCAGACTTGATCATCTTTCTGTTGTGTTTAAAAAGAGAAAATATCATTAAAATATAATATTAAGTTTTATTTTCGAGTTTTTCCTCTAATTTTTCGAATTTCTGTTGATAATCGCGACTAATATTTTCAGGTGCCTGTTTATTCATCACCGACTCTCTGCATGATGGTTGCAAGATCTACTCCAGACTCAGTTAACATACTAATATGGGTGTGCCTAAAAATGTGTGGAGTTATTTTTTAAGTAATTAAGGTGTTTTTTTTCGATTCGCTTGGGGCGATCTGCACGGTTGGATGTAGTATAAGGAGATCCATCTTTTCTATCAAACACAAACACCTGATCATGATAGCCTTTGTAATAGTGACTTTTCATTCTTAACTTTTTCTGCTTATTGATTAATTTTTTAATACTTTCATCACATGAGGGGGAGCATCTATGACACGTACTGAGTCTGAGCCATTTGTTTTAGGTGGACCTGAAGGTAACATTTTTAGCAACTGCTAACGCCCCTGATCATTATTCGTTCAATGACGAAACGGTAATTGCTCATTTTAGTAATCAAGAAGAATCTTTTGACTTATCAATCTTTAGAAGAAGGTGATAAATTTGAAGGATTGGAAGTAGAAACTTTAAATCTTTCGTCTTCTCAAATTGTTCGCCGAGCTACACGTATAAATGGAGGGTTGCGTGTAATTAATGTTGTTACCGTTCTAGTCATAGGCGAAAACAGACCGAAGAAAGAGGTATCATAAAGAAATAAGAAAATTTATAATTATAAAAAGGTGTTGCAATATGCACTAATAAATGTAAAATCAAAGTATTAAAGGTAATTATAAAAGGGGATTAAGAGATGACAGTATTCAATCAAAGGCTTTTAACTTTTATATTAATTGGAATATTGATTACCCTTGTATTTATCGTTCTTCAAATGAATGCACAAGCAAATGAATTAGAAAAAATACGAAAAAACTTAGAGTATATTAATTACAATATACAATAACTTGAAATGGATTCTAGTGTTAGAGAGAGGTTATTTAATGAAGGAGAATATTAAAATATTGATTCTACTTATTATTGCTGTTTCCTTTATCGTGCTGTGTTTTCAGATGGCAGAGATGATTGAGGCTCTTGAGCATATTTCTTATAGGCTAATGGTGGATACGAAAGCTGGTGGCTAAACTTCGTAGGATTTGAGGTGAAAAATTGGTAACACCAGATTTATCAGATCAATTCCAACAAATTGTTCAGGCGCTTGTTGACTACTTACCATATGCTGTTTTAATTCTAATCCCTATTGTCATATTGGTTATTAAGTTTCTTAGTATAAGCTTATAGATTGAACATAGAGCTCCCCTTAATTGGAGAGCTCTTTTTTAATGCCTTTACATTTTCACCTAAGGACTTTTCGATTTGTTCATCAGTGCATTTCTCTTAATACCCACCCCACGGAGTATTCTTTGTAAAAATCCTTTTGTTTATTTGAGTTATTTTACATAAAGTAATCTCTCGATCGTGTTCTTCCACGTAATATGGACATGCTCTACATACAATGTAGTATTTCGAGAAGAATTAAAACTCAGAAAAAGCACAAATAACACCATTGAACATGACTTTAAGCTGCCTCAAAGAAATACTAAGCTTAAGCAATCTTCTTTAAAAAGTGTTATTTTATCGTTTGCTTTTATTGGTCTCTTTTTTTTGAAAGTTTATAGCAGCTTAAAGAAAATGGGGACCTATCTGCAGAAATTCATTTTCTGTTTATTATAGTAAGAGACATGTATTTCAAACCCAATCCAATTAATAATAAAAGTGATGGAAACAAAGGTGTTAATAAAGGGAGAAAAGCAAAATCGAAATCCCTTGTCCATCCCATTACATACAGAAAAGGTAGGTTCACAAAAAGCCCTATTTTAATACTACTAAATAGCATAACGAATAGTGCCACAAGTGATACTGATAATACGTTTTCATACCACTTAGAATAAATGCGAAGGAAGAAACCCGAAATTGTGTAGATTATTATAGCTAAGTAAAAAGTAAAACGAACGACTTGGTTGGTATTGCCTGTATTCCAAGAAGCAACGATAAGTAAACTACAAAAGCCAGTGACTAACAGATATATTGCAAATGACTTAATGTTTATTAAAAAGAATTCTTTTGTTCTGCTTTTCATGTGTAATACTCCCTTTGTATTGACTGGAGCTCTCCTTAAGCGGGGAGCTCTTTATAATTGTATCGAATCCGAGTTGAATAGCATTTTTACTTGTTATCGGAAAAAATAAGCAATCTTTTAAAATCCATCCACCGTGTCAGTTTGTTAAACATATTTTATATAGTTATATTCTTTTCCAACGATCCTCTCATTGAACAGACTCACCTTACTTGTTTTCAACTTGATAAATCTATAAATAAATTAAATAAGAAAATATACTTCTACGTTATAAAACCGGACGGGCTCCTCATATAATATGGTATTCGACGTTAATCTCGGATAAATCATAGAAGACACATCTACACATGATGCTGATTAATCGTTCCAAGAGGGGTGGATCAAAAGTGGATTATCTAAAGGATTGGATATCGCAAATTGTCATCTTCATATTTATAGCTACGATCATCTCTGCCCTGATTCCTTCTAACTCTCATTCCAAAGTCATCAAATTTGTCTTCGGGCTTATGATATTTCTATTATTTTTGAATCCTTTAGTTCGTTTATTCCAAATAGAACCAGAAACGATAAGTTCTGAATGGAACTATACTTCCGATCAATTCCAAGAGGAAAAAATAGAAGATCAGCTTGAACAAAAAAAAGTAGAAATACAAGCGACAGGACATGCATATATATTAGAACAGATAGAACATCAAATGCTCACGCTTGTAGAGGAGGAGTTGAATGATCAATATGACATAACAATTCATGGTGTTTCATTAGTGGTTGAAGAGGAGAAAGAAAGTGAAGAATGGATCCTTGAAGACCTTCAATCTATCACTTTTTATCTTGAAGAAGAATCTAGCGAAGAAGTTGAAGAAGTGGCACCGATTGATTTAAGAAAACCTTATGAAAATCCTAGTAACAGAGAAAAAGAACTGAAATCGAGAATCACTGATTTGCTAGATGTCCCACAAGAAATAATAACATTTGTGTGGGAAGGAGAGTAAGAATGTTTCAACGATTAAAGCATTGGTTTCAATTGAAAGACGAATCTAATCGTCCATCCAAAAAATCATATATTTTGTTAATAGGCTTAATCGGACTGCTTTTTTTAATGGTATCGAATTTCTTTGGTGGACAACCTGAAGAGCCTGAGCCTTACACAGATCAACAAGAAGTCTGGTCGAGTGATAAAGAAAAAGGCAAGGACAATGAAAACGTTTCGATCACTGATGTGAAAGACTCTCTAGAGTCCGAATTGCAGAATGCATTGGAGAATTTAGAAGGCATATCAGAAGTTGAAGTAACCCTGCAGCTGGAAGCTTCAGCTATGAAAATTTATGAGAAAAATGAAATGACTGGGCATCAAAAGACTGATGAAACGGACCAAAATGGAGGCACGAGACAGGTAGAAGATGAAACAATCGAACATCAAACTGTGCTGGTCCGTAAGAACAATGAGGAAGAACCATTACTTATTCAAACTAGAGAGCCTGCAGTAAGAGGGGTTCTTGTCGTAGCGAAAGGGGTGAATCAGATACAACGTAAGCAGATGGTAATGGAAGCTGTTTCAAGATTATTAGATGTATCATCACATCGTATTGCAGTAATGCCTAAGGGTAAGGAGGAATAGAAATGGTAATGAAAAAACAAACGGTTTGGTTAGTAGCAATGTTAAGTCTGTTAATTGTCTTGAGTGTGTACTATATGATGCCGGGTGATCAGGCGGCCATCACTGAATTAGAGGAAGAGGAAAAAAATGGTGAAGAGCGTGAGGAAGGTTCAGATTCTGAAGAAGGTGTAGATGATGAGATGGCTCTCTCTAATCTTTCATCAGATGAATTATTTACCGCTTTGCGTATGGAAAAGGAAGACCATATCAGTGAAATGAAAGAACAACTGTCTTCAATTGTAGCATCCAGTAATTCTACGACTGAAGAGAAAAATATAGCCATTGATCAAATGCACGAAATTCAAGCCGTTGCTCAAAAAGAATCTATTTTAGAAAAGACGATCCAACAAGAAAAAGATTTCCAAGATGTACTGGTAAGAAAAGAAGATGACTTTGTGTTGATCACAGTAATAGCTGAAGAGTTATCGAATGTTGAAGCGAACCACATGATGCAAATGGCAAGAGATGAATTTGGTATCATTGATGTGCGGGTAAAGCTTCAAAATGATCAAGGGTAGTTAAAAAGGTATTCACAAACGAATGTCTTTGGAAATGGCTCGCCAATTGGCGGGCTTTTCTAATTATTTTTTCATCAA
The DNA here is from genome assembly GCF_002844535.1 of Halalkalibacillus sediminis. NCBI lineage: Bacteria > Bacillati > Bacillota > Bacilli > Caryophanales > Bacillaceae > Halalkalibacillus > Halalkalibacillus sediminis. The sequence continues at coordinate 793,347 of NZ_PJNH01000001.1, read as the reverse complement.
ACAAAAGAAGTGAATTCTTTTTAGATTAACATTATAGAGATGGATTGATAGACAGTTTGAAGGTTTCTAAATATAAAGTTGAAGTTTGTCTATCATTTATCGTAAAATAATTAGTAGGAATTATTAGTACCTGTCCATGAAAATTAATGATTTTTAGCGTATACTAAACCTATCAGTTATAATTCTACATATGTAGAGGACAAAACAGTATATTAAATAACAAGGGAGTGCCTTAAAGATGTTAAAAGTGCAAGAGATTCGTGAACTTATTAAATTAATCGATGATTCGTCCATTTCAGACTTCACGTATGAAGAAGATGGAACGAAAGTAACTATGAAAAAGGATTCCGCTAATGGTAGTGTACCAGTAGTTCAACAGACTTCAACCCCTGTTGAATCACAACCTGTGGCATCTGAACCAAAAGTAGAATCAACTCCTGCGCCTCAAAAGGTAGAAAAAGAGGAAGAACCTAAGAAAGAAGAACAATCAACTGTAGACTTTGATTATGAGATCGTTTCACCGATGGTTGGTACTTTTTATAATTCTCCTAGCCCAGAAGACGATCCTTATGTCCAAGAAGGTTCTTCAGTAGGGAAAGACTCAATTGTATGTATTGTAGAAGCGATGAAATTATTTAATGAAATCGAAGCAGAAGTTCAAGGTGAAATTGTAGAAATTCTAGTCCAAAATGGTGAATTAGTTGAATACGGACAACCATTGTTCCGAGTAAAGAAAAAATAAGGGAGGTATTGTCCGTGATAGAAAAAGTTCTTATTGCTAATCGAGGAGAAATTGCAGTTAGAGTGATCCGTGCTTGTAAAGAGCTCGGTATCGAAACGGTTGCTATATATTCAGAAGCTGACAAAGAATCGTTGCATGTACAATTAGCTGATGAAGCTTACTGTGTCGGACCAACGCTCAGTAAAGATAGCTATTTGAACAAAACAAACATTATGAGCTTGGCAAAATTGACTGATTGCGATGCAATTCACCCGGGTTATGGGTTCTTATCAGAGAATGCTGATTTTGCTGAGATGTGTGAAGAATGTAACGTCATTTTCATCGGACCAAGTGCAGATTCAATCTCTCGTATGGGAACAAAGGATGTTGCCAGAGAGACGATGAAGGATGCTGGCGTTCCGATCGTACCTGGTTCTGAAGGAATTATTGAAAATGTTGAACAAGGGAAAGAAGTCGCTAACGGAATCGGTTATCCTATTATCATTAAAGCTACTGCAGGTGGCGGTGGTAAAGGGATTCGTGTAGCGAGAGATGAAGAGGAATTGGTAAGCGGAATTCGTATTACACAAAATGAAGCGGAAACAGCTTTCGGTAATCCGGGTGTTTATCTTGAAAAATACATCGAAGATTTCCGTCATGTGGAAATACAGGTCATGGCTGATGCCCATGGCCATACGGTCCATTTAGGTGAACGAGACTGTACGGTTCAAAGGCGTCTGCAAAAACTGATTGAAGAGACACCTTCACCAGCAATTGATGAAAACACACGACAAAAAATGGGTGAAGCAGCTGTTGCAGCTGCCTCAGCTGTAAATTATGTCGGTGCCGGGACTGTAGAATTCATTTATGACAAGAAACAAGATACGTTTTATTTCATGGAAATGAACACTAGAATCCAAGTGGAACACCCAGTGACAGAGATGGTTACGGGCGTTGACTTAATTAAAGAACAATTAAATGTTGCCAATGGAAATGAACTTTCATTCACTCAAGAAGATATAACTTTCGAGGGATGGGCAATAGAATGCCGTATTAATGCAGAAGATCCGTATAAAAACTTTATGCCTTCCGCTGGAGAAGTCAAGATGTACTTACCACCAGGAGGTTTTGGAGTGCGTGTAGATTCTGCTGCATACACAGGTTGGAACATCCCACCTTACTATGATTCAATGATTGCTAAATTGATTACATACGGGAAAGATAGGGAAGAAGCTATTCTGCGTATGAATCGTGCATTGGATGAATTTATTATAGAAGGGATTCACTCGACGATTCCTTTCCACAAAAAAATGATGAACCATCCTGTATTTGTTCAAGGAGACTTCAACACTAAGTTTCTAGAGGATCATAAGGTAATGGAAGATGAATAATAATAACGAAGAGGTGAGCACGATGGATGATAAAAAATTGCTTAATGTCAGTGACAATCATTCATTAGGTAAAGTAGAAATCGCACCTGAAGTAATAGAAGTCATCGCAGGAATTGCAGCCAATGAAGTCAGCGGAGTTGCAAACATGCGCGGGAACTTGGCATCAAATGTGACCGAACGTCTTGGTAAGAAGAAGCATAGTAAAGGCGTTAAAGTTGAATTAGATGAGCAGGGGATTTCTATAGAGGTCTTCACCGTGCTTGATTACGGTGTTTCTATTCCTACAGTAGCTCAGAAGATTCAAGACAACATTCGATCCACCTTAAAAAACATGACTGCTTTAGAAATTCTGGAAATCAATGTGCATGTAGTTGGTGTCCAGATGGAAGAAAAAGTGGAAGAAAATAAGTCAACTGTGAAATAAATTTTGGGGCCTAATTCGATTACTGATCATTAGGCCCCAGTTCTTTTTTGTTATCATTTTTATGGTAAACGGAAGATGAACATGATAGGATAAATCACGTAGATTTTTATTGATAGGAGTATAGAAATGAACCGCAAACTAGCTAGAGAAAAAGCTTTTCAAGCTTTATATCAAATTGATATTAATAAAGACGTATCAACAGAACAAATTCTGGAGTCCTTAGAGGACAATCAAGATGACTTAAGAAAAGAACTTATAGAAGGTGTCATCAGGGAAAGAGATGATCTGGATCAACAAATCTCTGATAAATTGGAGAAATGGTCTTTTTCACGAATCGGCACTGTTGAGAAAACTGTATTGAGAATAGCCGTATATGAAATATTCCACGTTGAACAAACTCCAAACAAAGTGGCAGTTAATGAAGCGATAGAAATTGCCAAGAAATATAACGATGATCAGTCAGGTAAGTTCATTAACGGAATCCTATCAAAATTTATGACGGAATAGGAGCTGTTCATCCATGAGTGCAACTATTATGTATGGTAAAGATGTAGCCGAGGACATACGAAACTCCTTATACCAAGAAGTTGAAGAGTTGAAAAAGGAAGGAATTAAGCCTGGGTTAGTTGTAGTTATAGTCGGAAATGATAAAGCTTCTAAAACTTATGTCCGTATGAAAGAAAAAGCTGCTATCAATTCAGGAATGTTCTCAAAGGTAATCGAAAAAGATGAATCTTTGAGTGAAGAAGAGCTACTGAATACCATCCATTCATTGAATAATGACAATTCAATTCACGGAATACTAGTGCAACTTCCATTACCAGATCATATAGACGAACAAAAGGTTTTGGAATCAATTGACCCTAGCAAAGATGTCGATGGCTTCCACCCCATCAATATAGGACGTTTAATGGTAGGGGAAGAAACGTTTGTACCTTGTACGCCTTATGGAATCATCAAAATGTTGGAGCATCATAAGATACCCATTGAAGGAAAACATGCGGTGATCATTGGCAGAAGTAATATTGTCGGGAAACCAATGGGACAGCTGTTGCTTAACCGAGATGCAACAGTAACTTATTGTCATTCTAAGACAGCGCATTTGCGTCAATTCACTAAGCAAGCAGATATATTGATCGTGGCAATTGGGAAAGCACATGTTATTGGGGCAGAGGATGTGAAAGAAGGATCTGCCATTTTTGATGTGGGTAATTCATTTACAGAAGATGGAAAAGTGTTAGGAGATGTTGATTATGACCGGGTAGTATCTCGTGTCAATTACATCACCCCCGTTCCTAAAGGAATCGGACCCATGACAATCACGATGTTACTACATAACACGGTTCATGCTGCTAAAAGTATAAGTAAGGGAGCATAACTTATGCAGGAGAAGTATTTGACAGTAACCGCTTTAACGAAATATATCAAACGAAAAATAGAAACAGACAAGCATCTTAAAAATGTTTGGCTTCAAGCCGAAATATCCAATTTCAACTTACACTCCAGAGGGCATATGTATTTTACTTTGAAAGACCAAGGCGCAAAAATTTCCGCGGTCATGTTCGCTTCTGATAATCAGAGGTTGAAGTTTACTCCTGAAAATGGAACCAAAGTAATTCTACGAGGTGATATTGGTTTATATGAACCTCAAGGACAATATCAAATATATGTACGAGATATGCAACCAGATGGGATCGGGGCTTTATATTTAGCTTACGAAGAACTAAAAAAGAAATTGACAAGTGAAGGGCTTTTCGAAGATTCTCGAAAGCTTCCCATTCAGGCATTTCCAAATCACATTGCCATTATAACTTCACCTACTGGAGCTGCAGTAAGAGATATAATAACTACATTAAAAAGAAGATACCCCTCTGCAAAAAGGACGATTATCCCAGTTTCTGTACAAGGAAAAAATGCGGCGCCTTCAATTGCAGAGGCTTTAAAAAAGGCAAATTCGATTGAAAGTGTCGACACCATTATTATTGGGCGCGGCGGCGGATCAATTGAAGAATTATGGGCCTTTAATGAGGAAATTGTGGCTAGGGCTATCGAAAAATCTCATAAACCAATCATATCAGCAGTTGGTCACGAGACTGACTTTACTATCAGTGATTTTGTAGCGGACTTAAGAGCTCCGACACCCACTGCAGCAGCAGAGTTAGCAGTACCATCTATTGAAGAATTAAAGAAGACCATCAATCAATATACCCACCGATTACACCATGAATTTAAATCTCAATTAATGACTCACAAGGAACGAATACAGTCTTTAAGGAACTCTTACGCTTTCAAGTACCCTGCTCACCTCACTCGTCAGAAGGAACAAGATCTCGATCGATTAGTCGTAGCTTTATCTAGAAGCTCGAATCAATTAATTGAAAATCGAACCAACACACTTCGAACTTATATGGAAAAACTGAAAGCGAATCGACCGGATCACTTAATCCGTGAAAAAAAACGTGATGTTCATGAGCTCCATAAAAAAATGGACCAAACAATTCAAACCACCATCGATAGAAATGAACATCGTTTTAGTCGCGCGGTTGATAAATTAATGATACTTAATCCACTCGAAACTATGAAACGAGGCTATTCCATTACTTATGGGGATAAAGGAGAGGTCATCAAAAGCACGGATCAAGTGAAGACTGGTGATGATATTAATTTAACACTCCAGGATGGGTTCTTAAGTTGTAAGGTGAAGGACGTTGAAAAAGGAGATGTGTTTAATGACAAATAAAGAAGAGGAACAGACATTTGAACAAGCAATGCAAAAGTTAGAAGGAATTGTCGAGAAGCTGGAAGAAGGGGAAGTGCCTTTAGAAAAGGCTATCGAATATTATAAAGAAGGTATGAAGTTGTCCAAGCATTGCAATGACAAACTCAAAAAAGTTGAACATGAAATGACTGAAATCATGAACGAGCACAATGAGGTTGAACCTTATACGTTGGAGGAAGAAGAATAGTGAACCTTGAAGAATACATTCAGGAAAAACAACATGTGATTCATTCACATGTTCAAAACACAATTCATCATTCAGCTTCTCCTAATGGACTACAAGAAGCGCTTTCTTATGCGGTTAGTGCAGGTGGGAAAAGGTTGAGACCTATATTGATGCTAAGTACATTTGAAGCCTTTTCGGACGATATCAAAAAGGCACTGACACCGGCAGTGGCATTGGAATTGATACACACCTACTCTTTAATACATGATGATTTACCAGCGATGGATAATGATGATATGAGAAGAGGAAAACCTACTATCCATAAAAAGTTTGATGAATCGACTGCTATTTTGGTAGGGGATGGTTTATTAACTTTAGCCTTTCAACTAATCACAGAGTCTTCAGAGTTAGGTGCAGAGGAAAAAATATATATCATTCACCAGTTAAGCAAAGCTAGCGGTATTAATGGAATGATTGCCGGACAATTTTTGGATTTAAGAGCTGAAGGCGAGCCTTTGAGTGAAGAAAAGCTTAATTACATCCATCAAAAGAAAACAGGAGAATTAATCCGAGCTGCTATCAAAATTGGTTCATATTTGGGTGGAGCTACACCACCACAAATTGAGGCCTTGAATGATTATGGTCATTATTTAGGACTTGTATTTCAAATTCAAGATGATATTTTGGATATTCAAGGGGACGAAACGGAATTGGGTAAACCAATAGGTAGTGATGTAGATCAAAACAAAACCACTTACCCTAGCTTATTGGGTATGGACCAAGCGATTCATCTCAGAAACCATTATATGGCACTTGCTGAAGAAAAATATGAAAAAGCAGGTATTAATCAGGATATTTTAAAAGACTTCATAAATTTATTTGGAAAGCGAACATACTAACGGTTACTTTTATTGTTAGATTGAACGCGATATGGTAAAATATAAGTAGTCAGGGGATGGTGCAGTATTCTAGTCAGTCCTCCACTTTTGAAGGCGGGCCTAAAAATCCGCCAAAGGGCATATCGATGAAGTTCCTTGTGTCGGCTTGAGGCGCCCAGCCTTGGGTCGATGCTGGGAGTTAAGGTTGTAGGGCGATCCACAAAGGCATGTGGGCGTTGACCCTACTTCCGCGGAGGCCCATCTCTGTACCACCTTAATTGCACTTAAGATGGTATGGAATGGGGTATGAACCTGCGAGATAAGGGATAATCTCCTTTATCCGCAGCGTAGCCTGCCTTGAGTGGTGTCTAGGGGATTACAATATATTGTACAAAATCGGATGGCCACCGTGACTGTACTGTTACGTTGTATGAAATGGACACTGCAAAAGAGGCTAGGAAGTGGTCAAAGGCTGCTGAGGAAAACTCCTAGACTGTTCCGTTGACATTCGAAAGGGATTATAGTGCGATCTAAGTGGTAATCCAGTCTAGCTTGTGGAGACACAGCTAAGTTCGCTTTAATGGGGAACCGCCGATGTGGCAACACACGGTAGCGAACTGTGAAAAACTACTGGACCTAAGTCGCAATTTTTACCTTTCGAGTGACCATCTCCTAAACTTACATAGCGTTCAACATTAGTATGAACTGGCTGAGGTTATATATGAATGAAAAAAATACTTAAAAGATCATTAAAATTTAGTGTAAGCATAGCCGTTATCACGTTTGTGTTAGCGGCCATTTTTTCAATTGTTTCCAACATGATATTAGATGGTACAGGCTGGTTACTCGGCCTTTTTGTTGTGTTAATTATTGTATCGACTGGTGTATTATTTGATATGATGGGAATAGCTGCAACCGCGGCAAGCGTGACGCCCTTCAACGCAATGGCTTCTGAAAAAGTCTACGGGGCAAAGCATGCGATAAGGATTGTAAGGAATGCAGATAGATTCGCCACTTTTTGTAATGATGTAATCGGTGACATTTCGGGTATTATAAGTGGTACAGCTTCTACTCTGGTTGTTATACAACTAGTCATAGTAATTAATGGTGGAGAATCATCTGGATTACAATATGTAATCGGAACGATTCTGACAAGTATAGTAGCTGCTTTGACTGTAGGAGGAAAAGCATTAGGTAAAACAGTTGCAATTACTGCTTCAACGGATTTGATTCTTTTCGCAGGAAAAGTAGTAGCTGTCCTTGAAGACAAATTACACATAAAAGTATTACCTGATCCCAAAAAAAGTAAGAAGGCCAATGGTAAAGTATCAAAAACATGATGAAGGTGAGTGGTCCGTCATGGATCTTGAAAATATAAAGAAACCCGAAGACATCAAACATTTAAATACGGAAGAATTAGTTGACTTAAGTGGACAAGTCCGTGATTTCTTAATTGAGAATTTATCAATTACAGGGGGCCATTTAGGTCCGAACCTCGGAGTTGTTGAATTAACACTAGCCTTACATCATGCATTTGATAGCCCAAAAGATAAATTTATTTGGGATGTCGGACATCAAGCATATGTTCACAAGATGTTGACTGGGCGTATGAACCGTTTTGATTCTCTAAGACAATATAAGGGGTTATGTGGCTTTCCTAAGATGAATGAAAGTGAGCACGATGTATGGGAAACGGGTCATAGCTCTACTTCTCTTTCTGCCGCTATGGGTATGGCTATTGCTAGAGATGTTAAAGGTGAAGATCACTCAGTTATTCCAATTATTGGGGACGGTGCCCTTACCGGTGGTATGGCACTTGAAGCATTAAATCATATCGGACATGCAAAGAAAAATCTCACTGTTATTTTAAACGATAATGAAATGTCGATTGCACCAAACGTTGGAGCCATGCATAACATTTTAGGCCGTTTACGTAGCGGTCAAAAATATAATTGGGTAAAAGACGAGATCGAATTATTGGTTAAAAAGATTCCTGCTGTCGGTGGAAGATTAGCTACTACAGCAGAGCGAGTTAAGGATAGCATGAAATACCTTGTAGTACCGGGAATGTTTTTTGAAGAACTCGGATTTACTTACTATGGCCCAGTGGATGGGCATAATTACGATGATTTATTCAAATCAATCAATTACGCTAAGAAAACTGAGGGACCGATTTTAATACATGTCATTACCAAAAAAGGTAAAGGCTACAAACCAGCTGAAACAGACACGATTGGTACTTGGCATGGTGTTGGTCCATACAAAATCGAATCAGGTAAGTCATTGAAAAAAGGCTCAACAGGTCCAGGATGGAGTCAGCTAATTAGTGATACTTTGATTAAAATTGCTGAAAAAGATGAAAGAGTAGTGGCTGTGACCCCAGCAATGACGGTAGGTTCGAAACTAGAAGATTTCAAGAAAAAGTTCCCTGATCGATTGTTCGATGTTGGTATAGCTGAACAGCATGCAACCACATTGTCTGGCGGATTGGCAGCTCAAGGAATGAAGCCGTTTTTATCAATATATTCAACCTTCTTACAAAGAGGCTTTGATCAAGTAGTTCATGATGTATGCAGACAAAATCTGAATGTAGTTTTCGGGATTGATCGTGCAGGTTTAGTGGGTGCTGACGGAGAGACACACCAGGGAGTCTTTGATATTTCCTTCTTACGTCATCTACCGAATATGAAAATCATGATGCCTAAAGATGCAAATGAAGCGCAGCATATGGTTTATACTGCTATAGAAAACCAAGATGGTCCTATAGCTCTGCGATACCCTAGAGGAAATGCGAAGGATGCTCCAAGTGAAGAACCTTTCCGTGAAATACCTATTGGCTCTTGGGAAGTATTAAAAGAAGGACAAGACGCTGTAATTTTGACTTTCGGTACTATGATTGAAAAAGCTCTCGAAGCTGCCCAAATATTAGACCGAGAAGATGTTTCTGTACGAGTTGTAAATGCACGGTTTATCAAACCTCTCGATCAAGAAATGTTAAGCCGATTGGCTATGGAAAAACTGCCAATATTAACAATAGAGGAACATGCTTTACAAGGTGGATTCGGAAGTGCCGTTCTTGAGCATTATGAATCTGAGGGTGGAATAGAGACACCTTTCATTCAACGAATGGGGATCCCAGACAGATTTATTGAGCATGGAAGCGTAGATGAACTTCTTGAGGAAATCAACTTAACGACTAATGAATTCGTATCGAAAATTAGAACGATGGTTCCAAGTAAACAGAAGAGAGCTTAATTAAATGAAAAAAGTAAGGTTAGATAGTTTTTTAGTTGACAATGGTTATTTTGAGTCGCGTGAGAAGGCTAAACGATCAATCATGGCAGGGCTGGTTTTCCATAAGCATGAACGACTGGATAAACCAGGATTAAAAATTGATCCTGAATTAGAGTTAACTGTCAAAGGAAAGGCGATTCCATATGTCAGTAGAGGCGGCTTGAAGCTGGAAAAAGCGTTGAAGACTTTTGATATCAATGTGAAGGATAAGCTGATAATGGATATCGGTTCTTCCACAGGAGGATTTACTGATTGCGCTCTTCAAAATGGAGCGAGAGCAAGTTATGCAATTGATGTAGGATACAATCAGCTTGATTGGAAATTAAGAACTGACCCCAGAGTAATCGTGATGGAACGGACTAATTTCCGATACGTCATTCCTGAAGATTTAAAGGAAGGTAAGCCAGATTTCGCAGTTACTGATGTCTCGTTTATTTCCTTGAAACATATTTTCCCTGTGGCGAAACAGTTGCTTGAAGACAACTCTGATATGGTCGCGCTTATAAAACCTCAATTTGAGGCAGGGAGAGATCAAGTTGGAAAGAAGGGAATTGTGAGGGACCCTTCGATTCATCTAGAAGTCATCGGCACCATGATTTCTTTTGTTTATAAAGAAGGATATGACATAATTGATTTGGATTACTCTCCAATTACAGGCGGAGATGGCAATATAGAGTTTTTATTACATGTTCGGTGGACTGGGCAAGAGCCTGAAAATCACGTTTCGAGTGACAAAATTCAGGAAATAGTACAAGTAGCACACAGTGATTTTAAAAATAAGAGAAGCAATTAGGGCTACTGGTGAAGTAGCCTTCATTTTTAAAATGTTATGATATACATAAAGCTTAGGATCGTGAGGAAATTAAAGTGAAAAAGGCACAACGTTTAATCAAGATAAAAGAATTGATTGCAAGGAATGATATCGACACTCAAGATGGGTTAGTACGTTATTTTCATGATTTGGGTTATCACGTTACCCAAGCGACTATTTCACGGGACATTAAAGAACTTCAATTAGTAAAAACCCCGACCCGAACAGGTGGATACAAATATAGCCTTCCTAAAGAAACCCAGCATGACCCCATTGATAAATTGAGAAGAATGCTCACGGATAGCTTTGTTTCTATTGATCGGGCTGACCATTTTATTGTTCTGAAAACAATTCCGGGGAATGCACAAGCTGTTGGTGCTTTACTTGATCAACTTGAGTGGGAGAATATAATGGGAAGTATTTGTGGCGATGACACTTGTCTAATTATTTGCCATACTCCAGATAAAAGTAAATCGGTTTATGATGAATTCATGCGAATGATTTAAAAGTAGAGGTGTATTCATGTTAGCTCAGATATCTATTAAAGATTTTGCAATAATTGATCAAATAACTGTGAATTTTCAAGAAGGTTTAACAGTTCTTACAGGCGAGACAGGTGCAGGTAAGTCAATAATAATCGATGCTATTCAATTACTTGCGGGTGCAAGGGCTTCAGTTGAGTTTGTTCGCCATGATGCTGATCAAGCTTCAATAGAAGGTATATTTTTTATTGATAATGACAGTCATCCTGTAAAAAATGTTATTTCTCAATTGGATTTGCCAGAGGATGAAGAGGGTAGCGTGATTTTGGAGCGTTTCATCACTTCTAAAGGGAAGAGTATTTGCCGAGTCAATGGAAAGTTGGTTACCCTTGGTATTTTAAAAGAAGTAGGGCAGAAGTTAATTGATATTCACAGTCAACATGAAACACAATCTCTGATGAACCCAGAAAAACATGTGGAATTATTGGATTATTTCAATGGTCAGAAAATTGATTCAGCAAAAAAATCGTACCTCGAAGTATATAATGAATGGTCGACGATTCAAAAAAGGTTCAAAGACTTATCTGAAAATGAACAAGAGGTTGCGCAACGAGTTGATTTATTGAAATTTCAGTTGAATGAATTGCAGGAAGCTCAATTAGAAGTTGATGAAGATGAACAGTTAGAGGAAGAACGTAATCAACTTGCTAATTTTGAAAAGATCTTTGAAGGCCTTCAAGCTACATATTACTCCTTATATGGAGAAAACAAAGGCCTAGATTTTTTGAGTAATGCAATGACGTCATTAGAAATGTTAGAAGATGTAGATGAGTCCCTTCAAACTTTGTCTGAACAAATGAAATCTGCTTATTTTACAATTGAGGAACTTTCCTTTGAACTTAGAAATCGCTTAGATAGTCTAGAGTACCAACCTGAGCGTCTCAATGAAATTGAATCCAGGTTGAATGAGTTGAACCGTCTGAAGAGGAAATACGGTCAGTCTATAAAAGAATTAGTCGACCTAATGATCTCCATGGAAGAAGAATTAGAAAAACTTGAAAATAAAGATACTCATTTACATGCGCTTGAAAAGCAAATTAAAGAGCTGACTGAAGATGCTCTAATGGAAGCTCAGAACCTACACGAAATAAGGATCCAGACGAGTCGTGAGTTAAAAGACTCTATACATAAAGAGCTCAAAGACCTTTATTTGGACAAAGCAACATTCGATGTAGAATTCACAAGAGCTTCAGGAAATATTAGTTGGAAAGATGAATCCATTCGGTTGATGAAAAATGGAATCGATCAAATCCAGTTTTTAATTAGTACCAATCCAGGTGAGCCTGTAAAGCCTCTTCACAAAGTTGCTTCAGGTGGAGAAATTTCTAGAATCATGCTTGCTTTAAAGAGTATTTTCTCCCAACATCAAGGAATTACAAGTGTAATTTTCGATGAAGTTGACACGGGAGTCAGTGGTCGAGTAGCTCAATCCATAGCACAAAAGATACAAGAAATATCAAAAGGTTCACAAGTACTTTGTATTTCTCATCTTCCACAAGTAGCCGCAATGGCTGATCAACACTTGTTGATTGAAAAGGACCAAGATCTGAACCAAACCAAAACCTCTGTAAAAAAATTAGAAAAAGAACAATCTGTTGAGGAAATTGGTCGTATGATTTCCGGGTCTGAACTCACTGACGCAACGAAAAAACATGCTCTTGAATTAATTGAACAAGCGAATAATCAGAAAGCAAAAGGCTGATGTTAATGACATCAGTTTTTTTATTCCAAATAATTAAAAGTAGTTAAGGAAATGATACACTGCTTTTCATTTCATCTGACCGTTTAAAAAGGTCCGAAAATGCTCAAATTAACGTTACAGCTCTTAAAAAAGAAATAAGGAGTGTTCAAATGAAGCAATATCTTCCCTTTATAAAGATTATTCTCCTTGTTTCGTTTCTTATTCCATCCTTGACTGCGGGATATATCATAGCTGCAGAAACTGTATCAGAAATTGTTCCTGGAGGACAGTCTATAGGCGTTAAACTTCATACGGCTGGTGTTGTGGTTGTAGGTTTCAGCAAAACCAAGACGGATGACGGAGAAACTTCAGCTGCTAAAGAAGCAGGTATTGAAGTAGGTGATTTGATTTTACGTCTGAATGATGCTGAGATTAAAGACATGAGTCAATTCACTTCAGAAATTAAAAAGCTTGAAGCTAATGATGAGAAAGTTAAATTATTAGTCAAAAGAAGTGAACAAATATTTCCAGTATCAGTCACCCCGGTTCACGACCAAGAGGAAAATAAATTCCGTTTAGGGTTATTTATCAGAGATGCAACCTCTGGTATAGGTACAATGACTTTTTACGATCCAGAGACCAAGAAGTATGGCGCTTTAGGCCACATGATCACTGATCACCAAACAAGACAGCCTGTTGATATTTATAATGGTAAAATCGTTTCATCAGATATCACTTCGATTGATAAAGGAAGAAGTGGGGCCCCTGGCGAAAAGAAGGGTGAATTTTCGTTAAGCGATCAAAGCATTGGAACGATTCAGCGAAATAGCGATTTTGGGATATTCGGTAAATTACAGCGAGCTGACACTATATTTGAAGGAAAAATCAATTCTATGCCAGTAGCACGAGCAAATGAAGTAAAAGAAGGAAAAGCTAAAATATTGACGGTCGTAAAAGATGCCGAAGTTGAAGAGTATGAAATTGAAATAATCAGCAGTGTACCAAGCAGAACTCCAGAAACAAAAGGAATGATCATAAAAGTGACTGATCCTAAACTGTTAAAGGAAACAGGTGGGATTGTACAAGGAATGAGTGGAAGTCCAATCATTCAAAACGATAAGATTATCGGGGCAGTGACACATGTTTTCCTTAACGACCCGACTAGCGGTTATGGAGTACACGTGGAATGGATGTTAAACGAAACAGGTTTAACCATTGAAAGAGATAATGAAAAGTTGAACAAAGCAGGATAAGATAAGTAATAAAGCGAGAGCACCTTGAAACTTCGAGGTGCTTTTGTTTTGTAATTTTTAGATAATCGACATATAAAAATGAAAATCCGTGAAAAATGTCGTAATTAATCGAAAAACAAAGGTATACCCTCTTTATTTTAAAAAAACAAAAAAATTTTAAAAAATTAAAAGGGATATAAATTATTTTGGCGAAGTAAGTAAGTGTGTAAAATGGAGAAAGTATACTGGGAGGTAAATGTATGGAAAAGATTCATGTGGGAATTGCTGATGACAACAGAGAATTAGTCATGATGTTAGAGGACTTTTTTGGGGAAGAAGAAAAAATTGAAGTGGTGGGCACTGCTTACAACGGGAATGAATGCTTGAAGATGGTAGAAGAAACACTTCCGGATGTATTGATTCTGGATATCATCATGCCTCACGTAGATGGGCTTGCTGTGATGGAACGCTTAAGACAAATGAAATTAGCTAAGCAACCAAACGTGATCATGTTAACAGCATTCGGTCATGAGTCTGTAACAACTAAGGCAGTTGAGCTTGGAGCTACATATTATATGCTCAAGCCATTCGATTTGGATATGCTTAAGGAACAAGTACTTCGTGCAGGAGGAATTGTTCAGCAAAGTTCTTTACAACACGATCCTGATTATTCTTTCAAGCGTCCGAAGAAAATCGACCTAGACGCCAATATTACTTCAATTATTCATGAAGTTGGGGTTCCAGCCCATATTAAGGGGTATTTATATTTAAGGGAAGCTATCTCTATGGTGTACAATGATATTGATTTACTCGGGTCGATTACAAAAGTGCTTTACCCGGATATTGCGAAAAAATATAATACAACTGCATCCCGTGTAGAGAGAGCCATTCGACATGCGATTGAAGTAGCTTGGAACCGCGGAAATATTGACTCATTGTCATCAATCTTCGGTTATACAGTAAGTGTCACTAAAGCTAAACCAACTAATTCGGAATTCATCGCTATGATCGCCGATAAATTACGATTAGAACATAAAGTAGGTTAAGGAAAGTTTGAAGCCAATGCTCCTAAGCATTGGCTTTTTTGCATTTCTACATGGTAAGATAGTAGTTAAAAATGCAAAGGAGTAGGAGTATTAGATGAAAGTAGCAAAATTTGGTGGAAGCTCAGTAGCAAGTGCTGAGATGTTAGAAAAAGTAGCGAATATTATCAAAAGTGATGCTAAAAGGAAAATTATTGTTGTTTCAGCTCCAGGAAAAAGGCACCCAGAAGACACTAAAGTCACTGACCTTTTCATTCGACTAGGTGAACAATTTATCAGTGGCCAAGCAATTGAAGATACTTTAGGGAAAATAAGCGATCGTTTTCTTTCTATAACAAGTGAATTGAACTTATCGGATGACATTGTACTCAGGATAAAAAATGAGACTAGACGTTTATTGAACGAAACAAGTAACTCATCCCTTTTGCTGGACTCTTTAAAAGCGATGGGAGAAGATTCGTTAGCTAGAGTACTTAGTGCTTATTTGAACCATGTGGGACTTGAAGCTACATATGTTAACCCTAAGGATGCTGGAATAATCGTTAGCGAAGAACCAGGGAGTGCTCAAATTTTAGAAAAAAGTTATAGTCAAATTTATAATTTAAGAAACCGCGAAGGTATTCTGGTCATCCCTGGATTCTTTGGTTACTCTGAAAAAGGAACATTAATGACTTTTTCTAGAGGTGGATCGGATATTACTGGCTCTATTGTTGCAGCAGGCGTCCAGGCAGATTTATACGAAAATTTCACTGATGTCAGTTCTGTATATTGTGTTAATCCATTTATCGTAAATAATCCTAAGGAAATTTCCTCATTAACATATAGAGAAATGCGAGAGCTTTCATACGCAGGTTTTTCTGTATTTCATGATGAAGCTTTAATTCCAGCTTTCAAAGCAAATATCCCAGTTTGTATTAAAAACACAAACGATCCCAGTGCTATGGGAACGATGATTGTAGCTAAAAAAGAGGATAACGGACAACCTGTTGTAGGTATTGCAAGTGATAAAGGTTTCTCAAGCATCTATGTACGAAAATATCTAATGAACCGAGAGATAGGCTTCGGAATGCACTTATTGAATATTTTGGTTGAAGAAGGTATTTCATTCGAACACGCACCTTCAGGAATTGACGATATGTCAGTTATTATTCGTTCAGACCAATTGACTCAAGAAAAAGAAGAGATCTTAAATAGTCGAATAAAGAACGAATTAAAAGCGGACACTATCTCTATCATTCATGGTTTGGCTATGATTATGCTTGTTGGTGAAGGAATGAGTCACAGGGTTCACGTTGCTTCAAAAGCGACAAAAGCTATCGCAAAGGCCGGTGTGAACATTGATATGATCAACCAGGGGTCTTCAGAAGTCTCTATGATGTTTGGTGTTCAAGAGAAATATCTGGACCAGACCGTTCAACATTTATATAACGAATTCTTCATTTCATGATCGATATAGGAAACGAGAGGTTAGATATTTGACATAAAAGTCTGAAAAATATATCTTTGTATACGAGAGATCATTGCTATCCTATGATAGTAATGATCTTTTGTTTTTAATGTTTGTTGTTATTTATTTTGACGAATCTCTTTTAGATGGTTACTTCCATATTGATACAGGATGTTTCTTTACACAGAGGGTGCCTTTATGCCAAGAAAAGTATCTTCTGCCAGGGACATAAAAGTTTAATTTCAAAACAACATGGGTTAAATAATAACAATAAACATTAACAAACATATTTTTAAATTTATAGAGAGGGGATATGTTATGGAAATCTTGACATTAACACCAGGTACGTGGTTTTGGTTCCTAGTTCCTATGCCTTTATTAGTTGTTTGGGCTGTAATCACGTATATTACGGAAGGGAAGGATGATAACAAATGAACCCTACGTATATAACATTTATATTATACTTAGTTGTATTACTTGTAATCGGTATCATAACTTATAGGATGACGAATACCTTATCTGACTATGTTCTAGGTGGCCGTAAATTGAATAGCTGGGTAGCTGCATTTTCAGCTCAAGCCAGTGACTTCAGTGGGTGGCTATTATTAGGATTGCCAGGTGCTGCTTATGCTGCAGGTATGGGTCAGTGGAGTTTATGGATTGCTATCGGTCTAGCTGTCGGTGCAATGTTCAACTGGCAATACGTTGCGAGAAGACTAAGAGTCTATACTCAGTTTTCAAATGACTCGATCACTCTGCCTGAATTTTTCGAGAATCGCTTTCGTGATCGCTCCAGTACACTCAGGGTGATTTCAGCGCTATTCATATTGGCATTTTTCTTATTTTACACATCCTCAGGTTTAGTGGCAGGTGCCAAACTCTTTAACGGTACATTTGGTATTGATTATCATAACGCACTTTTACTTGGTGCAGTTGTAATCGTAGGTTACACCTTCTTGGGTGGTTTCTTAGCGGTTAGTTGGACAGACTTCATCCAAGGTTTCTTAATGTTCTTAGCATTAGCTGTTACAGCTATATGGGGTATTATGGAAACCGGAGGCTTCGGAGAATTATTTGCTCAGCTAGGTGCAGTAAGCTCAAGCTTGAATGACGGTTTTGCAGCAACAGGATATGATGCTGAAGCTGGAATCAGTAATGCTTGGACGTCTGCAGGCGCAATTGGTGCTGTAGGAATCATTTCAGCTCTGGCATGGGGCTTGGGTTATTTCGGACAACCTCATATTCTAGCTCGTTTCATGGCTATCCGTGATAAGAAGGAAGTTCGTAAAGCACGCCTAATCGCAATAACAATGGGTGTGGTCATTCCTTTATATGGTGCTTTGATTGTTGGTATGTTAGGGATTGTTACAATTGAGCAACCGTTAGCGGATCCGGAGCAGGTCTTTATAGAACTTGTTCAAATGACTTATAACCCATGGGTTGCAGGTTTCTTATTAGCGGCAGTTCTAGCTGCGATAATGAGTACAGTCGATTCCCAATTACTTGTTTCTTCAAGTGCGCTTTCTGAAGACTTTTACCGAAAGTTCTTACGTAAAAAAGCTTCTGATAAAGAACTGGTTTGGGTTGGGCGTTTTGCTGTATTATTAATCGCAGTTATTGCAGTAATGATCGCTTGGAATGAAAATAGCTCAGTACTTGATCTTGTATCTTACGCTTGGGCAGGATTTGGTGCTACGTTCGGACCAGCTATCCTGTTCTCACTATTCTGGAGAAAAACAACACGTAATGGTGTACTAGCTGGTATTATTATAGGTGGTGTAACGATATTTGCTTGGCCTTACACTGGTTTTACAATTTATGAAATGGTTCCAGGCTTTATCTTTTCTTCAATTGCGATTATTTTATTCAGTATGATTGGAAGCAAACCATCTGAAGAAGTCGTTGCTGAATACGACAAAGTTGTAAGTAACCATTAAAAATTATAAAATTAAATAAGCAATACAATAAAAGGTTTGGGGTACTCCCAAACCTTTTGTTGAGTAAACACAGGAGGAATGAATGATGTCAGGAGATTATATTTACGGAAATACTCCATGTTTTCTTGGAGGATCCAAAGTTGCATTTGATGATGATAAAATTAATCAGCAAGACGTACTGATTTATGGTGTTCCATGGGAAGGAGCTGTTACCTGGGGAGATTATACAGGTGCTGAATTCGGACCTAAAGTCATTCGTTTAAGCTCAGGTCGTTATAGTGGTTTTTTGCCAGAACTTGATGGGATAGATGTCTTTGAACATTATAAATTAGGCGACCTTGGGGATGTGGATGTTGTCCCAGCCAATGTTGAAGAGACGATGAGAAGAATCGAATCTTTTTCCGGTAAGGTTTGGGATACAGGTAAATTCCCTGTAGCATTTGGTGGAGACCATGGAATTACGTACCCAATTGTGAAAGCGCTTAGTGAGAAAGTGGATGGGAAAGTAGGTATCATACATCTTGATGCGCATTATGATAATATGCCGCATCATGAGGGTGACCTTTACGCTCGTTCGACGCCATTTGCTCGTTTATATGAATCAGAACATGTGAGAAACGAAAGTATTGTCCACATGGGCATTCATGGACCTAGAAACAAACCTGAATCAGGAAGATTTGCTAAAGAAGCTGGTGCACCAACAATCACAGCTCGGGAAATTAGACAAGCTGATAGCCTTCAAGCTATGGCTGATAAAGCTTATGACATGGCTAGTGAAGGTACGGAGGCTGTTTATTTATCGATTTGTAGTGATGTGCTGGACTTCGCATTTAATCCTGCTGGGCCAGTTGATGGTAATGGACTCACATCGTATGAATTACTTGAACTTGTACATGCTTTTACGAAAAAAGGTATTCGAGGGATGGACCTTGTTGAGATCTATCCAATTCAAGATCCTAATGACTTTTCGTCCCACTTAGCTTCGACAATTATTCTTTATGCACTTGCAGGGAACATTTTTAACGAAGGCAAAGAGTAAAATAAAAACCTGACAGATCAGATATTAATCTTTTCTGTCAGGTTTTCTTATTGGTTCTTTACGATTATTTTTCGTACGTTGTCGCTTTTGGTCGCGATGATAAATGAATCCGGCAATAAAGCCGATACCTATAACGATGAAAGCTAACCCCGCAAATAACTGAACTAGCACATTAAGAAAAACTGGTGCTACCTCTCCAAAAAAAGCATCTCTAATCAGCTTAATGCCATATGCAGCAAGGAAACCTGGTAATACAAGTAGTAATAATGCTATGAAACGTGCCATCTCTAAAATCCCCTTTATTTACCTTAAAAAAGTATATCAAACTTTAACGAAATGAGAAATAGAAATAACTTGCAATCGTTAAGCGCTTTCATTATGATAGAAGTGTGCAAATAATTGCAAGGTGTTGATCTAATATATGCAAAATGTGTTGATTGTAGGCGCTGGTAAAGGTGGTTCTGCAATTCTTAACCTTTTCAAACAAGTTGATATGTTACATGTGCAAGGTGTTGCAGATATCGATGAATCTGCACCAGGAATTCAGTTAGCACAAAACCAAAACATTGATACATATACTTCCTATCGGGAAGCATTGAATGAATTTTATGACATTATTGTGGAGACCACTGGAGATGAAAATGTATTTCGTGACTTACTACAAATCAAGTCGAGTCGAACTGTTTTAATTCCTGGGACTGTTGCTCATGTCATGTTTCAATTATTGGATGAAAAAGAAAAATTGTTGAATCAGATTCAAACAGAGAGAAATACAAGGGAATTGATCCTTCATTCAATCCACGATGGCATGATCGTAATTGATAATGATCATAAAGTTACTTTTATTAATGAGGCTGCAGCAAACATCATTCAAACAACAGAAGAAAAAGCTCTTCATACTGATGTAGAAGACCTTATCCCAGACTCAAAACTTCCTCAAACTTTAAAAACTAAAGTTAAAGAAATAAACCAAGAACTGAGTTTAACAAACGGAAAGAAAATAATTACAACACGAATACCGCTGATTGCAGATAGTGGTGATTTGATAGGCGCATTTGCCGTTTTCAAAGATATAACTGAAGTTGAAGCTTTAGCTGAAGAAATAACAGATTTAAAAAACGTACAAACGATGCTCCAAGCGATCATCCAATCTAGTGAAGAAGCTATTTCAGTAGTGGATGAACGTGGTGTAGGGATGATGATCAATCCAGCTTACACAAAGATTACTGGCCTATCTGAAAAAGACGTTATCGGTCAACCTGCAACTGCAGATATATCTGAAGGCGAAAGTATGCATATGAAAGTGCTTAAAACTAGACGAGCTGTACGAGGCGCAAGAATGAAGGTTGGACCTAATAATCGAGATGTACTCGTCAATGTTGCGCCCGTAATAGTTGATGGAAGACTAAAAGGTAGTGTAGGGGTCATACACGATTTGTCCGAGATAGAAACACTTTCTACGGAACTTAAAAAAGCTAGGCAAATCATCAGGAATCTCGAGGCAAAATATACCTTTGATGATATCGTCGCTGTTTCTCAAGACATGAAGCTGGCACTGGAGCAAGCAAAAGTTGGTGCAAGAACACCAGCGAATGTTCTTTTGCGTGGTGAATCAGGTACTGGTAAAGAATTGATTGCACATGCCATTCACAATGAGAGTGAGAGAAAGCATAACAAGTTCATCAGAGTGAATTGTGCAACTATTGAAGAGTCAAACTTAGAGAAAATGTTGCTAGGCGATGAGCATGGGGCTCCAGATCAGCGCAAAGGATACTTTGAACAGGCTAACCAAGGAAGTATTTTTCTTGATGAAATTGGTGATTTATCGCCTCACATGCAAGCAAAAATATTGAGAATATTGGAGAATGGGCATGTCGTACGAATGGGTGGTAGTGACCCTGTTGAAGTCAACGTCAGAATAATTGCAGCTACAAATGTAAATTTAGAACGTGCCATAATGACAGGCGAATTCAGAGAAGATCTTTTCTACCGTCTGAACCGTTTACCGATCCACATTCCTCCATTAAGAGAACGCATGGACGACCTTGAACCACTAGTAAATCATTTGATCATACAATTGAACGATAGTTACGGTCGGAATGTTCGCAGGATTTCACCTGAGGCTTTAAACAGGCTTAAACAATATAATTATCCTGGAAATGTAAGAGAGCTTGAGAACATTCTTGCTCGTTCACTGATCAGTATGAGCGGACAAGAAAATATAATTTCAGAAAATCATTTGCCGATGCTCCGTAAAAATTCTCTATACGATCTAGAATTGATGAATGATTCAGAAGAAAACGAAGTCATTCCTTTACAAGAAGCTATGGAAGATTTTGAGAAGCAAATGATCTTGGAAATGTTGGAAAAAAATAATTTCATCAAATCAAAAACTGCAAAACAACTAAATATTTCTATACGCAATCTATATTATAAGATGGAAAAGTACAACCTAGGAAAAGATCGTGAGGAACACGATAAATAGTAAATGACAACATGAAGGTGAGAAAATGAGTTTAGATAAACTAGTTAATGAATTAAGCCATATGGAAGAAAAGAAAACTGTGGCTGTAGCCGAAGCTACGAATGAAGAAACTTTGAAAGCAGTCAAAGATGGAATTATCATGAACTTAGCTAACTTCAAACTTTTCGGAAATATGGAAGACATCAGGAAAACTGCTTCAGATATTGATTTGGATCTAGATGATAGTAGAATTACACTCCACCATGCAACATCATTACAACATGCAGTAGAAAAAGCAGTTGCTTCTGTATCTGAAGAACGTTCAGATGTACTAATGAAAGGGGATGTTGCAACAAAGATATTGCTCAAAGCAGTTTTGAAAGAAGGTTCAGGTTTGCGAAATGGAAGAATTCTTTCACACGTAGCAATGTTTGAGATCCCTGGTAGAGATAAACTGCTATTTTTAACAGACGCAGGTATGAATATTTCACCTGGATTAGAAGAGAAAGTACAAATCATCCAAAATGCGGTTGATGTAACCAACCGATTAGGAATTGAGGAACCAAAAGTTGCTCCATTAGCAGCAGTCGAAATAGTCAATCCAGCTATGCAGGCTTCAGTGGATGCAGCAGTGTTATCTCAAATGCAAAAACGTGGTCAAATAACTAATTGTTTAGTGGATGGTCCTCTAGCATTTGATAATGCGATCTCTTTAGATTCAAAAAAACATAAAAAAATTCAATCTGATGTCGCTGGGGACGCAGATATATTAGTCTGCCCATACATCGAGGTAGGAAACACATTATATAAGGCTTTCACCTACTTCGCTGATGCGAAGGTCGCCGGGATTATCAGCGGTGCAAAAGCTCCAATTGTTTTGACCTCTCGGGCCGATACGGCAGAGAGTAAAATATATTCATTAGCATTCGCTTTATTAACATCATAAATTTTTAGGAGGAATACAGATATGGAATTATTTAAGTACTTAGAGGAATTCGATTATGAACAGGTGGTATTTTGCCAAGACAAAAATTCAGGATTAAAAGCGATTATAGCGATCCATGACACGACGTTAGGTCCAGCACTTGGTGGAACACGTATGTGGACATATGATTCGGAAGAGGATGCTGTGATTGATGCACTACGTCTTGCAAAAGGTATGACTTATAAAAATGCTGCAGCTGGCTTGAATCTTGGTGGTGGTAAAACGGTAATCATCGGAGATCCTAAGACAGATAAAAACCCTGAAATGTTCCGTGCTTTCGGTCGTTATATCCAAGGTCTTGCCGGCCGTTACATTACTGCGGAAGATGTAGGTACTACTGTTGGAGATATGGATTTAATTTATATGGAAACTGACTTTGTTACAGGAATTTCACCTGAGTTTGGTTCTTCCGGAAACCCTTCACCAGCGACGGCATATGGTTGCTACTTAGGAATGAAAGCAGCAGCAAAAGAAGCATTCGGCACAGATTCAATGGAAGGTAAAACTGTCGCAGTGCAAGGTGTAGGAAATGTAGCATATGGAATGTGTAAGCATCTCCATGAGGAAGGAGCTAAGTTGATTGTGACAGATATCAACGAAGAGTCTGTTGAGCGAGCTGTCAATGATTTTGGTGCTCAAGCAGTCGGAATCGATGAAATTTATTCTGTAGATTGTGATATCTATGCACCGTGTGCATTAGGAGCAACGATCAACGATGATACGATACCACAATTAAAAGCAAAAGTGATCGCAGGTTCTGCAAACAATCAATTGGCTGAAGACCGTCATGGTGAGAAGCTTCACGAATTAGGTATTGTTTATGCTCCAGATTACGTGATCAACTCAGGTGGGGTTATCAACGTAGCGGACGAGTTGAATGGATATAATAAAGAACGTGCGTATAAGCAAGTTGAAACAATCTATGATAGCTTAACGAAAATTTTCGCAATATCTAAGCGCGATGACATACCTACACATAAAGCGGCTGATCGTATGGCTGAAGAGAGAATCCAAAGTGTCAGTCAAACAAGAAGTACTTTCTTACAAAAAGAACACAACATTCTTTCCAGAAGATAAATGAAAGTAGGTGTTAGCTATGTCAACTACATTTCGAATACTAGTGATCAACCCTGGGTCTACTTCAACGAAAATAGCTGTTTTTGAAAACGACCAAGTGCTTTTTGAGCAAACAATCAGACATAGCACAGAGGACCTTCAACCTTATTCAAATATAATTGATCAATATTCTTTCAGAAAACAAGTAATTCTTGATTTATTAGATCACGAAGGATTCAGCCTATCGAAGCTGGATGCGGTATGTGGTAGAGGGGGCCTTCTTCGTCCAATTGAAGGAGGAACCTACCATGTGAATAAGCAAATGTTAGAGGATTTAAAGAGCGGTTATAACGGAGAACACGCGTCTAACCTAGGGGGCATTATAGCCAACGAAATAGGTGAGTCTTTAAATATCCCTTCTTACATTGTGGATCCGGTAGTAGTCGATGAAATGGACGAACTAGCAAGGGTATCAGGTTTACCGCAATTGCCAAGGAAGAGCATCTTTCATGCATTGAATCAAAAAGCGATAGCACGAAAAGTGGCTCAAGAATTAGGCAAGAGCTATGAACAAGTCAACTTAATTGTATGCCATATGGGCGGCGGAATTACTGTCGGCTGTCATAAAAAAGGTCGTGTGGTTGATGTGAATAACGGTCTAAACGGAGAAGGACCATTCTCTCCAGAAAGAGCTGGTACTCTGCCTGCTGGACAGTTAGTCGACCTTTGTTTTTCTGGTGAATACTCTAAAGAAGAGATTGCTAAATTATTGGTAGGGCAAGGTGGACTTGTTGCTCACCTTTCAACCAATGATGCCCTAGAAGTTGAAAAACGAATTGTCCAAAATGATTCAGAAGCTAAAAAGATATACGATGTGATGGGTTACCAGATAGGAAAAGAGATTGGATCAGCTAGCGCCGTTTTTGCTGGTGAAGTGGATGCCATTGTCTTAACTGGTGGTCTTGCTTATGGAAAAGATTTTGTAGAGAACATATCCGAACGAGTAAAATGGATTGCTGATATACATGTGCATCCAGGAGAAAATGAATTACAAGCTTTAGCTGAGGGCACGTTACGTGTTCTTAGAAAAGAAGAACAATCAAAGGATTACCCATCATTATAAGGTGAAAGGAGTGGGGTAGATGGCTGAAGAGTTTGATCTTGCCATATTAGGTGGTGGTACAGGAGGCTATGTAGCAGCAATCCGTGCCAGCCAACTTGGGTTAAGTGTTGCTATCATTGAAAAAGGTGATTTAGGAGGGACATGTTTGCATAGAGGATGCATCCCTTCTAAAGCTTTGTTGCGCAGTGCAGAAGTTCTTAGACAAACAAAAGAAGCGGAATCATTCGGTGTTGAAACAGAAAACCCTACGCTTAATTTTTTCAAGGTACAAGAAAGAAAGCAATCCATTATCGATCAGTTACATAATGGAGTCAAAGGTCTTATGAAAAAAGGAAAAATCGCCGTTTTTGAAGGCCACGGAAGAATTCTTGGTCCAAGTATTTTCTCGCCTAGTGCTGGTACTATTTCAGTCGAACAATCGAATGGCGAAGATAATATCATGATCATCCCTAAAAACGTTATCGTAGCTACTGGTTCTACGCCTCGGTCTCTTCCAGGTTTAGAGCTAGACGGTGAATTGGTTATGTCCTCAGATCACGCATTGAATATGGAGTCACTTCCTTCTTCAATTATTGTTGTCGGCGGAGGAGTCATCGGTATCGAGTGGGCATCCATGCTCGTTGATTTCGGTGTGGATGTTACGGTCGTAGAATATATGGACCGAATTCTCCCTACTGAAGACAATGACGTTTCAAAAGAAGTAGAGAAATTATTGAGTAAACGTGGAGTAAATATTGTAAAAAGTGCAAAAGTACTTCCAGATACATTGAAAAAAGAAGGAAAAATAGAAATTGATGCAGAAATAGACGGAGACACCCAAACTTTCACAGCAGATAGAATGTTGGTATCTGTTGGAAGAGCTCCAGTCGTGGATAATATTGGGCTGGAAAACACCGATATTATGGTAGATAAAGGTGCTATCCAAGTTAATAAATACTATCAAACAAAAGAATCACACATTTATGCCATTGGAGATGTAATTGGTGGTATGCAACTTGCACACGTCGCTTCCCATGAAGGAATTACAGCAGTAGAACATATTGCTGATCAAGAAGTGCATCCAATCAATTATGATCACATTCCATCGTGTATTTATTCTCACCCTGAAGCGGCAAGTGTTGGACTGACTGAAGCACAAGCAAAAGAAAAAGGTTTTGAAGTCAAGGTAGGTAAGTTCCCATTCAAAGCTGTCGGTAAAGCACTAGTGCACGGGGAATCAGACGGATTTGTAAAAATCATTGCTGATAAGAATACTGAAGATTTATTAGGAGTTCATATGGTAGGACCACATGTCACCGATATGATATCAGAGGCAGGTTTAGCAAAAGTTCTAGATGCAACTCCATGGGAAATAGCTGAATCCATCCATCCTCACCCGACTTTATCTGAAGTTATCGGAGAAGCAGCATTAGCAGTTGATGGTAAACAAATACATGGTTAATCTTTAAATATTGAAGGAGGTATTATGATGGCTAAAAATCGCCACGAAGAACTTGGTTTAACTGATGAGCAGGCATTTGATATGTATCGCACAATGCTACTTGCTCGTAAAATTGATGAGAGAATGTGGCTATTGAATCGTGCAGGTAAAATTCCTTTTGTTATTTCATGTCAAGGACAGGAAGCTGCACAAGTAGGAGCTTCTTACGCTTTAGACCGTGAACAAGATTATACGGCACCTTATTACAGAGATATGGGTGTAGTACTAGCTTTCGGCATGACTACTAGAGAGTTGTTTTTATCAGGTTTCGCCAAAGCTGAAGACCCGAACTCTGGTGGACGTCAGATGCCAGGACACTTCGGCCAGAAGAAGAATCGCATTTTGACTGGATCATCTCCAGTAACAACTCAGCTGCCACACGCAGTAGGGGTAGCTTTATCTGCGAAGATGGAGAAAAAAGATATCTGTTCTTTCGTTACTTTAGGTGAAGGTTCTTCTAACCAAGGAGATTTCCACGAGGGACTTAACTTTGCTGGTGTTCATAAACTTCCAGTTATCACAATGGTTGAAAATAATAAATACGCAATCTCAGTTCCTTTAGAGAAACAACTTGCATGTGAAAGTGTTGCAGACCGTGCGATCGGATACGGAATGCCTGGAATAACTGTTAATGGTAATGATCCTCTAGAGGTTTTCAAAGTTGTAAAAGAAGCTAGAGAGCGTGCAAAAAATGGTGAAGGTCCTACATTAATTGAAGCTATAACATACCGTTTGACTGCGCACTCCAGTGATGATGATGACTCTTTGTATCGTGAAAAATCAGAAGTGGAAGAAGCGCGTAAAAAAGATGGAATTCAGTTCTTCGCTCAATACTTGAAAGATTCGGGTGTAATGACGGAGGAACAAGAAGAGAAACTAATCAAAGAATTAGATGATGAAATTAATGAAGCTACTGATTATGCTGAGAACGCAGCATATGCAGAGGCAGAAGATGCACTGAAGTATGTATACGCAGAAGAAGGAGGGGAATAACATGCCAGTAAAATCTTACATTCAAGCAGTCACTCAAGCATTACAAGAAGAAATGGAACGTGACGAGAAAGTATTTGTTTTGGGTGAAGACGTTGGTAAAAAAGGTGGCGTGTTCCGTGCTACTGACGGATTATATGACAAGTTCGGTGAAGAGCGTGTGCTCGATACCCCTCTTGCTGAGTCTGCTATTGCAGGTGTAGGAATCGGAGCTGCAATGTATGGCATGAGACCTGTTGCTGAAATGCAGTTCGCTGATTTTATCATGCCAGCTGTGAACCAAATCATCTCTGAAGCTTCTCGAATCCGCTATCGTTCCAACAATGATTGGAGCTGCCCGATTACCATTCGTGCACCATATGGTGGAGGAGTTCACGGTGCGCTTTATCACTCTCAATCAGTTGAAGCAGTGTTCGCCAATCAACCTGGCCTGAAAATTGTCATGCCTTCAACACCATATGATGTAAAAGGTTTACTTAAAGCAGCAATTCGTGATGAAGATCCAGTATTGTTCTTCGAGCATAAGAGAGCTTATCGTCTGATCAAAGGTGAAGTACCTGACGATGATTATACTCTACCAATTGGAAAAGCAGACGTTAAAAAGGAAGGTGATGACATTACTGTTATCACTTACGGTCTTGGCGTCCACTTTGCACTCCAAGCTGCAGAAAAGTTAGAAGAAGACGGCATAACTGCACATATCTTGGATTTACGTACAGTATACCCTCTTGATCAAGAGGCAATTATTGAAGCTGCTAAAAAGACTGGTAAAGTACTTTTAGTAACTGAAGATAATAAAGAGGGAAGCATTATTGGCGAAGTAGCAGCAATCATTGCAGAGAACTGCTTATTTGATTTGGACGCACCAGTACAGAGATTAGCTGGACCAGATGTACCATCAATGCCTTATGCACCTACAATGGAAAAATATTTCATGATCAATCCAGAAAAAGTAGAAAATGCTATGCGTGAACTCGCAGAATTTTAATCGAAAAGGAGGTTGAAATGAATGGCAGTAGAAAAGATTAATATGCCCCAACTTGGTGAGAGTGTAACAGAAGGTACGATCAGTTCTTGGTTAGTTGGCGTGGGAGATCAAGTAAACAAATACGATCCAATTGCAGAAGTAATGACAGATAAAGTAAACGCTGAAGTTCCTTCTTCATTCACCGGAACTATCAAAGAACTTGTCGCTAATGAAGGTGACACCATCGCAGTAGGGGAATTAATTTGTTATATAGAGACTGAGGGTGGAGGAGAATCAACTTCGGAAGAGGCAGCATCTTCAAAAGAAAAAGATACAAGTGAAAACGAATCGAATGAACAGGCTGATCAGGGCGATCAATCTATGAAGAAACGTTATTCTCCAGCTGTTTTGAGAATGGCTCAAGATAATGACATAGACTTGAATCAAGTCAATGGTTCAGGTAAAGGTGGACGAATCACTCGAAAAGATCTAGAGAAGATTATTTCTTCAGGTGATATCCCGAAAGCAGGCGAGCAAACTCAATCTTCTGAACAACCTCAGAAGACGCAATCTGCTCCTGCACCATCAGCTCCTGAAGCACCTAAAGGCCCGATGCCTGAAGCTCAACCAGGTGATGTTGAAATTCCTGTTACAGGCGTACGAAAAGCAATTGCCCAGAACATGGTCAAATCAACAACTGAAATTCCACACGCATGGATGGCTATTGAAGTTGACGTGACAAATTTAGTTTCATACAGAAATGAAATGAAAAGTGAATTCAAACAAAAAGAAGGGTATTCATTAACTTTCTTCGCTTTCTTCGTAAAAGCGGTTGCTCAAGCTTTGAAAGAATTCCCTGAAATCAACAGCACATGGGCTGGCGATAAGATTATTCAAAAGAAAGACATTAACTTATCCATTGCAGTTGCTAGTGAGAACCAACTATTTGTTCCAGTAATCAAGAATGCTGACGATAAGAGCATCAAAGGCATTGCAAAAGATATCGTGGAATTAGCGAATAAAGCTAGAAATGGCAAATTGACTAATGACGATATGCAAGGCGGAACATTTACTGTTAATAACACTGGCTCATTTGGATCTGTTCAGTCAATGGGTGTAATCAACCATCCACAAGCTGCGATTCTACAAGTAGAATCGATTGTCAAACGACCAGTTTATATCGATGGAATGTTCGCAGCGAGAGATATGGTTAACCTTTGCCTATCCTTAGATCACAGAATCTTAGATGGCCTTGTTTGTGGAAACTTCTTAGCAAGAGTGAAAGAAATTCTAGAAAACATTTCTAAAGACAATACGTCGATTTATTAAGTAATTAAGCTGGTAGACAAATGTCTACCAGCTTTTTTGAAAGAGAAAAATTTAATCCATAGTAAATAGGCCATTTGAGTAAAAAAAAGCTATTTATCCCTTGTGATTGGAAATAAAAAGGCGTTTATCCATAGTTATTATCGATTTATCCGCAGTTATTGATTGCACCATTACTCAAATGAAAGAAGGGAGAAAATAGTTCGTAAAAGTTACGCTTAGTTTATTCTGATCACTTACAAGGAATTAATTGCGTCATTATCTTTCTAATTTTCAATGAAAAAGCAAGATAAACCTACATTTATGGGAAATAATAGGGTGAATTACGTCATTATCTTTTATAATTGCGTCATTAATATTAAGTGTCGGCTACTGCGCTTTTTGAAATGAATCAAATCATTGATAAACCATTATTTTATCGAACCTCAAATTACTTAATAAAAATGAAAGCCTAGAGTATCAAGTATTTGAAAGATAGCGATATTCTTGATAGGATTATGATGGTAATACTAAATATAAAGGGGCCATGAACAATGGATTTTAATATTTATATGCAAGACTTTGTGGAACAAGCTCGTAATGAAATTGCGGAGGCAGGTTACCAGCAATTAACCACACCAGAAGAAGTTGATCAAGCATTAACCAGAGAAGGAACTACACTAGTGATGGTGAACTCGATTTGTGGTTGTGCAGGGGGCGTAGCTCGACCGGCTGCTGCAAATGCAATACATTATGATCGTCGTCCTGACCACTTAGTGACAGTTTTTGCTGGACAAGATCGTGAAGCTACAGAACGTGCACGCGAATATTTCGTAGGATACCCACCATCTTCTCCGTCATTTGCATTAATGAAAGATGGTAAAATTGTAACGATGGTTGAAAGACATGAAGTTGAAAGCTCTACACCAGTAGAAGTTGTTCAGCAACTACAAGGTCTATTTGACGAACATTGCGAAGAGCTATAAAATTGATTAATGAATCTAAAAAGGTGGTTTAATACCACCTTTTTTCTATGAGAAAAGAACTTTTGAAAGAGGAAACCAAATGTTTAAAATCGGACCTAGAACTATAAAAACTGCTATAGGAGCTCCTATTTCTATTTTCATTGCTCAACTATTGCAACTTGATCAGTTTATTTCTGCTGCGATTTTGACTATCTTATGTATTCAAGTAACGAGACGCCGATCAATTTTGAGTGCTTGGTATCGCTTCTATGCCAGCTTAATCGCTATAATAGTATCAGGATTGGTATTTGAGTTCGTTGGGTACTTTCCATTGGCGGTCGGTTTGGTATTGCTATTGTTCATACCTATAACTGTCCAATTGAAAATTACTGAAGGAGTTATAACTAGTTCTGTAATTATTCTTCATATATATGGAGCGGAAGCTATGAGTGCTTCATTGGTTCTTAATGAAATTCTCTTATTGACTATCGGACTGGGAGTAGCGTTACTTCTGAACCTATATATGCCTAGCTTGGATTCGGACCTTGAGAAAATCCAAAGCGACATTGAAGAGAATTTTTCTGCTGTTTTAAGAGAAATAGCCCGCTACTTAAAAACCGGCGATTATAACTGGAGTGGGGAAGAGATCACTACCACTGCTCAGCTAATTGATCGTGCTAATGACTTAGCTTCAAGAGATGTAGAGAATCACTTATTACGGAACCACCATCCTTTTTATCATTATTTCCATATGAGACAAAAACAATTTGAAATTCTAGAAAGAATGCTACCGTTAATAAGTAGAATTAATGCCTCTAAGGAAGAGTATTTATACATTGGGAAGTTATTCGAACATTTAGCTGATCACGTTCATCCTGGAAATACAGCGATCAAGTACTTGGAAGAGCTCCGAGGAATACGCGAAAAATTCAACCATGAGGAACTGCCTAAGACTCAGCAAGAATTTGAAGAACGAGCAAATCTTTACTTGCTTTTGAATGAGATCGAGCAGTACTTGATTCTAAAACGTTCATACAAAAAAAGCGATATATAACAAAAGAGGAGTCCGTTTATGGACTCCTCTTTTCATTTAATTGTTATCTCCATTATGATTATAGTTTCTTTTAAGCATTCTTAACTTTCTTCCCTTTAAACAACACATACAACACTGGTACAAGTAGTAATGTCATGATTGTCGAGAACAGAATTCCAGAAACAACTGTTATCGCAAGAGGTCGGAATAATACATCGCCTGCGATTGCGACAGGAAGTAAAGCAACTATAGAAGTTAAGGCGGTTAAAACAATTGGTCTGAATCTTGCTCTACCAGATTCGATAATTGCTTCGGATAGGGAGTTGCCTTCTTTCAATGCCTGCTCGATAAAGTCGACAAGAACGAGTGAGTTCCGTACAACAATACCTGTCAATGAAACCATTCCAGTTACCGCAAGGAAACTAATTGGTGTTTGTGTGATAAATAGTCCTAAAATTGCACCCGCTATTCCTAGATACACCGATACCAAGATCAAGAATGGCATCCGCAGAGAGTTAAATTGAAGAGCTATTAAGAGATATACTAACAGAATTACAACTGAAAAGATGACTGTTATTTCTTTGAAGAAGCTATCTTGGCTATCCGTTTCAGCACCAGTTGAAAGGGTGTAAGCACCATCAGCTTCTTCATTTTCTTCAGCGACAAAGGATTCTATATCACTTTCAAACGTACTTGTATCATCTGCGTAAGCTCTTATTTTTAATGATCGATCTCCTTGTTCATGATAAATCAGTGGAATTTGTTCTCCTTCACTGACAGAAACAAGTTCATCAACTGCTATTACCGGAGGTCCTTGTTGTGTATTTGTAGGAACCACCATGTCCTCAAGTGGTAACTGCTCACCAGGACTTAAACGGTCCACAAACAGTCTGACATCGTAATTGTTTTGGTCTTGAGTAATAGGCTGTAATGGGATACCTGTAGTACGTATACTGAACTGTTGGCTTATTGATTGAGCTGTGACACCAAACTCTTGTAGCGCGTCACGATTAAGGTCGTATACAAGTGCTTGAGACAGCTCACCGACATTATCAACTACTAAATCTACATCATAATTTCTGAGTTCCTCCATGGTTCGATCTCTGACCTCAATCAATTGATCTAAGTCTTCACCCTTAATAGTTACAGTAAGAGGAGCCCCTGAAGGAGGACCTTGTTCAATAGTTTCCATGAATATTGTAGCATTTGAATATTCATCTCTCAGTTGACCTTCCCATTTTTCAATATAATCAACTGCACTTATATCATTTTTATCAATCCTTACAATCAATCTCCCAGTATAATCCCCTGATTGATTCATTGGTTGTGTAAACAGGTTTGGTGCACTTGAACCGGTGAATACACTGACATCTTTAACCTCTGATCCTTCATCAATTAAGTCTGATTCAATCTGTTGTAAAAGATCGAACGTTTCATCTTGTGTTGCGCCATTTGGCAGTGAAACATCGATGGTCACTTCTTCACGATCAGCTGCTGGGAAGAATTCGAAAGGTGTCCAAACGATCAAACCGAATAACAACGTAGCGAACACTAAACCTAATGAAGCTGTTATCTTTGGCTTGCGGATAAGCTTTTTCAATATACTGTCCGCGTATAAAGAAGATCCTTTATTAAAAAGTTTTCCTAAGATACCAGGATTAGCGGACATCTTATTACTTTTCTTTTTGTAAAGGAAGTACCGTATAGATGGTACCAGTATCAACGCAATTATGGTTGAAGCTATTATCGTACTGATAAGGACCGCTGGTAAAGCTCGGATAAACGCTCCGTTGGCTCCAGACAAGAGAATAAGTGGAGAAAAGGTAAAAACGATTGCTAACGTTGACGTAATAATAGACGTCCTGACTTCTGCGATCCCCTTAATAGCGCCTTGCATCGCATTATCACCAAGGCTGTATCGTCGTTGTATATTGTCATTCATCACGATTGAGTCATCTACTAGTATACCGAGTGCTATAATCGCACCGATTACAGAGATTTGATTGAGATCAACGCATAAGAATGGCAACGGTATTAAACCTAAGACCACAGATAGAGGAATGGAAATCGCAACAATAATTGCACCAGATAGTGATAAGCCTAATGTTGTGATCAGCACTACTGCTATAACAGATATTGCTAGTGATAAGAATAAACTGTCAAAAACACCTGAAATGAATTCTGATTGAGAGAAATAGGATTCGAATTCGATGGAATCAGGCAAATCATCTGCAAGTGGTTGAACTTCGCTTTGTACTTGTTCACTGATCGATGGAATGTCTTCACCGCTCTGTAATGAAATTGTCAGGTTCAGTGCTGGTTTACCTTTGTAAGTGATTAAATTAGGTGATTCAGCTTCTTGCAAATCAATCGATGCAAACTCAGATAATTCAATAGATTCACCTGATTGATTTTGAACAGTTGTATTACCAAGTTCATCTAATTCTTCGTAATGATCTATAGTTAAAGTGAATTTAGTATCATCTTGTTGATGTTCTCCAGCTGGAGAGGGGTACCATTCATTCTCGATTGCTGAGATGATATCGGGAAGTAAAAGTTGATTGTTTTGAATTTCATCGTTGTCTAAATTAATCGCTACTTCGAAATTTTCGAGCCCATTGAATTGGGCTTGTTGTACACCATTAATATCTTCAATGGTTTCTTGCCATTCCTCACGATGCTCATACATTTCATTTAAATCTTCACGATTATCAGCTGTAAAGAAAAAAGAGAAAATAGGTGTAGAGAGTTCGTTTTCTTTAACTTCAGGTTGTTGAACGTCCTCCGGAAAAGAGGAGGATACTCTTTGAATTTCTTGATTCAGTTCGTTAACCACTGAAGAGGTGTCTACTCCATCTTCAAGAGTTAGAATAACAGAGGAAAAGCTATTGGTAGACGTGGATTGAAATTCTTCCACGCCGTCAAAGTTTTTAATCGATTCTTCTATTGGATTAGTTACAGTTGATTCTACAGCTTCAGGTTCAGCTCCAGGATAGGAGGTCGAGATATTTACAGTGTTTAAAGGTGTTTCGGGGAAATCTCTTTGAGGTAGTTCTGTAAACGTATAAATTCCTACAATTAATAATAAAATGAAAAACAAGAAGATTAGCTTATAGCGTTGCAATAAATATGTCATTGTTATGTCCCCCTATGTGTGTCAAAACGAGCGATTTGTGAAAATGATAACTTTATTATACTTGGAACAAAAAACTTATACAAAAATAATACACAGTAATAGTGAAAAATATTACTGTGTACAAATTAATTTATAAATCTAGCATTTTATCAAGCGCTCTGGCAGCATATGTTGTAACTTTTTCATCCACTTTAATTTCATGAACTGGTTGATCGGTTAACAAACTCTCTAATGACCAAGCTAAATGAGGGAGGTCAATTCGGTTCATCGTTAAACACGGACACATATGAGGATTCAATGAAATAATCTTCTTATCCGGATTTTCTTTTATCAATCTTTTAACTAAATTCATTTCGGTTCC
This sequence comes from Halalkalibacillus sediminis, assembly GCF_002844535.1. Taxonomy (NCBI): domain Bacteria; kingdom Bacillati; phylum Bacillota; class Bacilli; order Caryophanales; family Bacillaceae; genus Halalkalibacillus; species Halalkalibacillus sediminis. The sequence continues at coordinate 758,097 of NZ_PJNH01000001.1, read as the reverse complement.
AATCGCCCATTCAGAATTTTCAGGTGCTTGATCAATCTTTTCAATGATATATTTGGTTGAACCTGATAAATCAGACTTTTCAACGACTTCTCGTTTACATTCTGGGTGGACAAGGATGTTCATGTTTGGATGTTGCTGTCTAACTTGTTCAATATTTTGTTCAGTGAAATTCTCATGCACTGAACAATGACCCTTCCATAAAATCACTTTGATTGATTCAAGGTCACCTTCATAATCTAGTTTTTCTAAGATTGGATCCCAGACTGCCATCTCATTCAATGGTACTCCTAACTCAACGGCTGTATTCCTCCCGAGGTGTTGATCCGGTAAGAATAATAATCTTTCTTTTTGTTGGAATGCCCACTGCATGACCTTTTTAGCATTTGAAGAGGTAACTGTACTTCCGTCACGTTCACCGACAAATGCTTTAATAGCAGCAGTTGAATTGACATAAGTCATAGGTAAGATCGTTTCGCCGAACATTTCGGTGAGGGCGGCCCAAGCTCTTTCTGTCTGTTTGATATTCGCCATATCAGCCATCGAACATCCTGCACGAAGATCAGGTAAATAGACTTTTTGATCTTCAGTGGAAAGAATGTCCGCGGTTTCAGCCATGAAATGTACACCACAAAAGACGATGTAGCGTGCACTTGTATTAGCAGATAATTGAGCTAGTTGCAGAGAATCGCCTCTAGCGTCCGCAAACTGAATGACCTCTTCTTTTTGATAGTGGTGACCAGGAATGAAAAGGTCTGAGCCTAACTTATCTTTGACTTCTTGAATTCTAGCCATCAGCTTTTCTTCAGATTCATATTTATATTCATCTGGTAATTGTGGAGTCGATCGCTGTATTTCTTCTAATATATTCATCATCAAAATCCTCTCTATTGGTTTACTTTGGTTGATGTTCTAACCCGTGCGCTGATATCCAATGACTGGATTTGGTGAGTTAAATAACCTAGTGAAATGACATCTATATTCAAGTCTGAATAAAAGGGTAGTGTGTCGATTGTAATTCCTCCCGACACTTCCGTTTGAATAGAAGGTGGGATAAGTAAAAGCATCTTCTTTAAATTCGCATGATCGACATTGTCTAACATAATGCAATCTACCTGATTAGCAATTGCTTCCTTAACTTGTGATTCTGTTTCCGTTTCAACTTCAATTTTTACCATGTGACCAATTCGATTTCGAACGGCTTCTACAGCATTTGTTATCGACCCTGCAAATTCAATATGGTTATCTTTAATCATTACTGCATCATCTAGCCCAAACCTGTGATTGACTCCACCACCAACAAAAACAGCATACTTCTCTAACATGCGTAAGCCTGGTGTGGTTTTCCTCGTATCACTGATCTTCGTATGTGAGTTATTTAACATTTGAACACTTTCTCTGGTCATGGTAGTTATACCACTTAAACGTTGTATGAGGTTCAATATGACGCGTTCACCTTTTAACAAATCAATAATTTTCCCGGAAGCTCTTGCAATCACTAGACCTTCTTGTAATTCCTCACCATCCTCAACTAACATTTCTACCTTTACAGATGGGTTGAGCACTGAGTAGCCATTAGTAATTACTTTGCTCCCACAAAAATAACCAGAAGACTTAGAGACGAATTCGATTTCACCTTGTTCGTCATTGAAGATTCCTTCGCTCGTCAAATCTTGGTAACCGATATCTTCCATAAAAAAATGTTTTAAATCTTCTTTAAGCTTTAACTCGTTCATTTGACTCCCTCATTTTCTTAAAATGTGATTGAATCGCAGAAAACTGTTGTCGTTCGTAAGGAAAATCTGAGCGAAAATGTGCTCCTCGGCTCTCTGAACGTTTTAATGCAGATTCGGTAATTAAATAGGATAATTGATAAGCAAATAACCGTTCGATCTCCTTCTTGCTGCTAGAATCCAATGATGGAATAGTTAATGGGAAATTAGTGAAAGAATTCAACCAATTAAGCATTTGTTGTAATTGGTTATGATTTCGAATGATTCCAACATTCCTCATCATTTGTTCTTGTAGTTCTGTTAGGGTTGGGAGATACGACAGACCACTCGATTCTTTAGGTGAACTATTATGAAAGTACTCATGATTTACAGGTGCTCGTTTATTTATATGGTCAGCTAATGCCTTTCCCATATATAAACCTTCAAGCAATGAATTGCTCGCTAATCTGTTAGCACCATGAATACCTGTATGCGCAACTTCACCGATTGCATACAGTTGATTGACGGAGGTCTGACCTTTAAGCGTTGTCTTAATACCACCGATCATAAAGTGAGCACCAGGACAAACGGGTAATAAACCTTCTTTCATTGAAATATCATTATTTCTACACATCTCAGTGATTGAAGGGAATTTCTTTTCAAAATCACTAATGGAGGAGACATCTAAATAAATGTTCTCTCCATTCTGAAGGTGCTCGTAAATTTTCTGAGAAACAATATGTCTAGGTGCAAGGTCCGCTAAAGGATGGAAGTTCTCCATAATTTTTTCTCTATAATCATTTACTAGAATGCCACCCTCACCACGAACGGCTTCACTGATCAGCCCTTTACATTCGCCATCTCTGAAAAGAAGAGTGGGGTGAAATTGGATAAATTCTAAATTAGTGAGTGTAGCACCAGCATGATAACCTAATATGTATCCATCTCCTGTAGCGAAAGGACCGTTAGAAGTATAAGTGTATAATTGTCCCGCGCCACCTGTAGCTAACACGATGGCTTGTGCATGCAACTCGCGATTTATGTTGTATTTGTCTTTGTATTTAACTCCGTAGCATGTGTTAGAGGATTCATCCACTAAAACTTCATAGACCAATGCATGTTCAATGGTTTGTGTGTTTCCTAAATCATTCTTAAGTGAGTTGACGATAAATTTTCCTGTTTGATCACCGCCAGCATGTAAAATTCGATTAAAACTATGTGCACCTTCACGACCTAGTGATAGGAGGTTATTAGAAGTTTTATCAAAAAAACAGCCTATTTGAAGTAAACCATTTATTAAGTTAGGTGCTTGGTTGATGATGCTGCGAACGGTATCAGCATCATTAAAGTGACAACCTGCCACCATAGTGTCGTCAAAATGAGATTCAGTTGAATCATCGGGTCCCACTGACGCTGCAACTCCACCTTGGGCAATAGAGGAGTTACTTGTTTCCAAATTATCTTTAGTTAGTATAGTTATATCTAAGTCATTATTTAATTGAGATGCCAATTGAAGAGCAGCCACTCCGCTGCCAATAATAATCACGTCAGTTTTCTTCATGTTGACCTCCGAAATTTACATGTGTCTTGACATCTATATTTACATATATTTTAATGTATGACAAGTACGTACAACCATCTTTTATTAGAGGAGGACCTCTTTTTGAAATATTTCGATTACGCTGCTACTACTCCAATGTGTGAGGAAGCTCTAGAGGCCTATAAAGAATGTGCTTCAACCTATTATGCGAACGCTAATAGCTTGCATGACCTAGGGACTTCTGCGGAACAACTCTATACACAATGCAAACGTACAATTAGCGAAGTACTAGGTGCTGATACAGATCAACTTTTCATAACGAATGGAGGATCTGAAGCTAACTGGATAGCATTGGACTTCCATACGAATAACTCAAGTGGCAAACACATCATCATTTCACAGGCAGAACATAATTCTTTACATAAAATATGTGAGATATTTAAAAAGGAAGGTTATTCAATCACTTCTATTCCATTGGACGAATCTGGACGAATTAACATTGGTGCTTTGCAAAATGCAACAACTGAAGATACTTGTCTAGTTGCTTTACAGCATATTAATGGTGAGATCGGCACGATGCAGCCAATAGATGAAGTGGCGAATTGGTGTGAAGAAAAACAAATCAAATTACATGTAGATGCTGTTCAAAGTTTTGGGAAATTGGATATAAGTCATATAACCAAAAGAGTGGATAGTCTTTCATTTGCAAGCCACAAATTTTATGGCCCTAAAGGTAGTGGTGGTCTTTATTTGAAGGAAGCCCATAACACAAATGCGAAAAGAACGTCCCAATTGATGCTAGAGGGTAACACGATTGATGTTCCGAGCGTGGCGGCGATGACTGTTGCTGCAAAGGTAACAGTGGGTGACTGTCATTCAGAATTTACACGAATGAAATATATGAGGGAAGAATTTATAGACAAGTTGAGTTCAATCAATCACTTGATTGAAATTTACGGATGTGAAAATGAGGATTTCCAGCTACCATCGATTCTAGGGCTTGGTATTAGAGGACTGGAGGGTCAGTGGTTGATGTTGGAATGTAATCGAAAAGGATATGCCATTTCCACAGGAAGTGCATGTGATGTAAAATATAATCATACACCAAACACTTTGAAAGCATTAGGAGTTTCAGATGAACGGGCAAAGGAGTTCATTCGCATCTCGTTCGGCAAGTATACCAAGCTAGAAGATGTGATTGGTTTAGCCCAAACCATAAAAGAAATCGTTTATGAACATTTAGGGATTGACCAAGTAGAGAAGGTGAAATGATGAGTAAGGAAGAAAAGATGGTAGGAGAGAAAAGACGTGACTTTCTTCTTAAATGGTTGAAAGACAGTAATGAACCAATTACTGGAAGTCAAATGGCGAGCCGGGCGTCAGTCAGTCGGCAAGTGATTGTAGGAGATATGGCTTTACTCAAGGCGAAAGACGAGCCGATTATATCTACCAGTCAAGGATATGTATACTTTAGCCAATCTCAATCCGATCATATGATAGAACGCACGATTGCTTGTTTCCATTTACCGAAGGATACTGAAAGAGAATTGAATTTGTTAGTTGATCATGGTGTTTACGTTAAAAATGTGATCATTGATCATCCGATTTACGGGGAATTCACTGCATCTCTTCATATTTCGAACAGAAAAGAAGTGGAAAGATTCATAAAGGATGTCGGTCATTCGAAAGCCTCTTTGCTTTCTGAATTGACAGATGGCATCCATCTTCATACGATTTCTGCGCAGTCTGAAGATCTTCTTGACGAGGCAGAAGCTGCACTGAAAGAAGAAGGATTTCTCGTGAATGAAGCATAAAAAGGTATGGGATCGAAATCGACCCCATACCTTTTTTTTGCTTTACTTATATAAACATGCCAGCTCCCATTGTAAACACTGAAAGAAGCATTGCTATAATCATTAAATAGATGACTATTGTCGTCCACTTCTTTCTTTTACGGTTACCTGAAGAAAACGGAGCATTTGTTTTCTTTTGATTAGCCACGTGAATTCCTCCTTACGTATTCCCACTACTTTACATTGTAAAAGAAAAACTTTGATTGGACAAGATAAAACTTTCCTTTACAATAAAAGTAGATGTTTCAACGCCATATGAAAGAAGAACGCACATGGAAGGGAGAATTACATATGTCACAATCTTATAATGAAAAGAAATCAAAATGGGAACAGCAAGTAAAAAAAGCTAACGAAAAATTCCCAGAGAGAAAACAACCCTTTTTAAACAAATCTGAGATGGAAATAGACCCATTGTACCTTCCTGAAGAGGAATCAGGATATGAGAGATATGTCGAAAAATTGGGATTTCCTGGGCAATATCCATACACACGAGGCATACAACCATCAATGTATCGAAATAGATTTTGGACGATGCGTCAGTATGCAGGATTCGGGTCTGCCAAAGAAACGAATCAACGTTTCCGTTATTTATTGGATCAAGGTCAAACCGGCCTTTCTGTAGCTTTCGACCTTCCAACTCAAATTGGGTATGATTCAGATGATCCGATGGCAGAAGGTGAAGTTGGTAAAGTTGGGGTAGCCATAGATTCATTAGAAGATATGGAAACGTTACTTGATGGAATTCCACTTGATCAAGTAAGTACTTCAATGACGATCAACGCACCAGCTTCAGTTTTACTTTGCATGTACATTGCGGTTGCAGAAAAGCAAGGCGTTCCAGCAGATAAAATCACTGGAACCATCCAGAACGACATTTTAAAAGAATATATTGCTCGTGGAACTTATATTTACCCACCAAAGCCTTCCATGAGAATCATTACGAATATATTTGAATTTTGTGCAGAGAATGCTCCTAAATTTAATACAATCAGTATATCAGGTTACCATATTCGCGAAGCAGGTTCTACGGCCGTGCAGGAAGTAGCATTTACATTAGCTAACGGAATGGCTTATGTTGATGCAGCAATTGAAAGCGGTTTAAAAGTTGATCAATTCGCACCTCGTTTAGCATTCTTTTTCAATGCTCATAATCACTTCTTTGAAGAAGCAGCTAAATTCCGTGCAGCACGAAGAATTTGGTCGAAGTTAATGAAAGAGAAGTACCAAGCTCAAGACGAAAAAAGTTGGCGCTTACGTTTTCACACCCAAACAGGTGGCTCGACCCTTACAGCACAGCAACCGGATAACAATATTGTCCGCGTAGCCTTACAAGCTTTATCAGCTGTGATGGGAGGTACTCAAAGCCTACACACTAATTCAAGAGATGAAGCTCTTGCTTTACCTACTGAGGAGTCAGCAAGAATTGCTCTTCGTACTCAGCAGATCATTGCTCACGAAAGTGGTGTTGCTGATACTGTTGACCCTCTTGCAGGTTCTTATTATGTTGAAAAATTGACAGACGATATTGAGCAGCAGGTGATGGAATATATCGAAAAGATCGACGAAATGGGTGGGGCGGTTCAAGCAGTAGAAGATGGTTATATGCAACGCGAAATCCACCAAGCTGCCTATGAAGCACAAAAGAAAATCGAATCTAAAGAAGATATCATCGTAGGCATGAACGAATTCCAAACAGATGATGAAGTGCATGCTGATTTATTGAAAGTAGATGAAGCTTTGGAAAAAGAGCAGGTAGAAGGTTTACAAAAAATACGTCAGAAGAGAGACCAAGAAAACGTTGACCAACTTCTTAATGAGTTGAAAACTGCAGCGCAGGACGAGAAGGTAAATGTGATGCCACACATTCTTGATTGTGTGAAGGCTTATGCGACTGTCGGTGAAATTTGTAATGTGCTCCGAAGTGAATTCGGTGAATACACAGGTGCTTAAATAATAATTGTGAAGTTGAGAGGAGATAAATGAATGGAACAGAAAATACGTGTGCTAATTGCCAAGCCTGGCCTTGATGGGCATGACAGGGGCGCATTGATTATAGCTCAGGCATTGCGAGATCGAGGCATGGAAGTCATCTATACTGGCCTTCGTCAATCAGCTGCGCAAATTGCTCAAGCAGCGATTCAGGAAGATGTTGAAGTGATTGGGTTGTCCTCATTGTCAGGTGGCCATAAATCACTTTTCCCGAAAGTTGTCCAAGAATTAAAAGAACGTAAAGCTGATGATATTCCAGTCATCGGTGGTGGTGTTATTCCTGAGGAAGATATTTCTTATTTAGAAGATGCAGGCATTAAAAAAATATTCACACCAGGGACAACCACTTCCGAAATCGCAACTTATATTGAAAATCTAGTGCGGGGTGATGCATCTTGAAAAAGATCGCTCATATCGGAATAGCAGTAAAAAATCTAGATAAGATGATTCCTTTTTACAAAGATTCTCTTGGTCTAGAGTATTTAGGAACAGAAGAAGTGCAAACTGAAAAAGTACGGGTAGGCTTTTTTCGTATTGGCGAGAGTGCGATTGAATTATTAGAACCTATCGATGAGGAATCTCCAATTGCTAAATACATTGATAAAAAAGGTGAAGGGATCCACCACATTGCTTTAGAGGTAGATGATATTGAACAACGCCTGCAATCAATGAAAGAAAATGGGATTCCATTAATCCATGAACAACCTAAACAAGGTGCTCATGAGTCCCAAATTGCCTTTCTTCATCCGAAAGCAGCGAATGGCGTTTTATTCGAAATGTGTCAACAAAAGCAGGAGGATTAATAAATGGATATTTTTGATAAAATTAATGAATTATATGACAAGCGTCGTAAAGTTGAAATGGGTGGCGGCGACGATAAAATTCAAAAACAGAGAGACAAAGGAAAACTCACTGCACGTGAGAGAATCGCTTATTTAGTAGATGAAGGTTCGTTCGTTGTGTTGAATCCATTTATCGAACATAGAGTGACTGACTTCGGAATGGACGGAAAAGAAGTTCCAGGAGAAGGTGTTGTTACTGGCTATGGAAAAGTAAATGGACGTCCGATTTATTTGTTTGCGCAAGATTTTACTGTATATGGCGGAGCATTAGGAGAGATGCACGGTAAGAAAATCGCTGCTGTCATGGATCTGGCCGCCAAAAATGGCACGCCTTTTATCGGCCTGAATGATTCAGGTGGAGCTCGTATCCAGGAAGGTGTCGCTTCACTAGATGGGTATGGACATGTTTTCTATCGTAATTCCATTTATTCAGGAGTCATCCCACAAATATCAGTCATCATGGGACCTTGTGCTGGTGGAGCAGTGTATTCACCTGCAATTACAGACTTTGTCATTATGGTGGAGAAGACATCGCAAATGTTCATTACTGGTCCGAAGGTAATCGAAACAGTTACAGGTGAAAAAATATCTTCAGAAGATCTTGGCGGAGCTGATGTACATAACGCTAAGAGTGGGAATGCACATTTCAAAGCTTCCACGGAAGAAGAGGCTTTGGACCAGGTGAAAAGACTGATCGAATACCTTCCACAAAACAGCCAGGAATTCACACCTCTTTTAGAAGAGGGGGACGATAATGATTTCCGTGATGAATTGACAGATCTCATCCCTTTTGATCCGATACGTCCTTATGATGTTCGTACGGTACTCAATGAGGTTGTTGACGATGGTTCATTTTTTGAGATGCATAAAGATTTTGCAAAGAACATCGTAGTAGGATTCGCTCGAATTAAAGGGAGATCCGTCGGTTTAGTTTGTAACCAGCCAAAATTCATGGCAGGTGGCCTTGATATCGACTCAAGTGATAAGGCTTCAAGGTTCATTCGAACGTGCGACTCTTTCAATATCCCAATCATAACCTTTGAAGACGTAACTGGGTTTTTCCCGGGAATCAAGCAGGAACATGGGGGAATCATTCGCCATGGTGCTAAAATTCTTTATGCTTACTCTGAAGCAACAGTTCCTAAAATCACAGTTATTACAAGAAAAGCATACGGTGGCGCTTACGTTGCTTTAAATAGTAAATCGATTGGTGCCGACTTAGTTTACGCATGGCCAAATGCGGAAATAGCAGTAATGGGACCAGAAGGTGCAGCGAATATTATTTTTGCAAAAGATATTAAAGAGAGCGACCAACCAGAAGAAACTAGACAAGAGAAGATCGATGAATACCGTGAAAAATTCGCGAATCCTTACGTTGCAGCGGGACTCGGAATGGTCGATGATGTAATTGATCCAAGAGAAACACGAATTAAATTAGCCCAGAGCCTTGATATGCTCAAGAATAAGAAAGAAGATCGTCCGAAAAAGAAACACGGAAACATACCTTTGTAAGGAGTGTAATTAATGATAGAAGTTAACGAACAACGATTGATTGACGAATTCATTGAATTAGTCAAAATCGATTCTGAAACAAAAAATGAAGCCCAGATCCAGCAAGTACTGAAAGAAAAGTTCGGCAAACTTGGCTTGTCCATTCAAGAAGACAAAGCAAAAGAAAAAACGGACCATGGAGCAAACAACCTAATTTGTACGCTTAAAGGAACAAAAGATGGCGTTGAGCCCATTTATTTTACATCTCACATGGACACAGTAGCTCCAGGACAAGGGATTAAACCTTCCATAACAGACGGTTACATTCACTCAGATGGTACAACCATTCTAGGAGCTGATGACAAAGCTGGTCTAGCAGCAATGCTCGAGATGATCAAACGTTTGAAAGAAGAAAATGTGGAGCATGGTGATATCCAGTTTGTCATCACAGTTGGTGAAGAATCTGGATTAGTGGGTGCAAAAGCGTTAGATGGAAGTCAAATTTACGCAAAATATGGATATGCAGTTGATAGTAATGGTGATGTGGGGAACATCATCGTGGCAGCACCTACACAAGCTAAATTATGGATAACAGCACGTGGCAAGTCTGCTCATGCCGGAGTAGCACCTGAAGAAGGGGTTTCAGCAATTACTCTAGCGGCAAAGGCCGTTGCTAAAATGCCATTAGGAAGAATAGACGCTGAAACCACTGCTAATATTGGTCGTTTTGAAGGTGGAAAAGCTACAAATGTCGTGTGCGAAGAAGCTTACTTGTTAGCTGAAGCACGCTCACTGGATCCGGTTAAACTAGATAAACAAGTAGAAAAAATGAAAAAAGCTTGCGATGCTGTAGGAAAAGAAATGGGTGGCGAGTTCGATGTCGATGTTCAGATTATGTACCCTGGATATAAGCACAAAAAAGGAGATCTTGTAGTAGAAATCGCCCGTTCGGCTGCTAAGAAAATCGGCAGAGAGAGTAAGTTAGAAAGTAGCGGTGGTGGTAGTGATGCGAATATCATTGCCGGACTAGGTATTCCAACTGTGAACTTGTGTGTAGGATATGAAAATATTCATACCACAAATGAAAAAATGCCAATCTCTGAACTTGTAAAGATCTCAGAACTACTTACAGCAATAGTCCAAGAAGCTGCAAACGAATAATAGCTATAAAGAGTCGGAGGTCATTATCTCCGGCTCTATTCCGTTTTAGCGATGAAGGTGGTCTAAATGTCCAAGGGTCGAATTATATTCCATGTAGATATGAATAGTTTTTATGCTTCCGTCGAAATGGCTTATCGACCAGACCTTAAAGGTAAGCCTTTAGCTATTGCTGGCGATCCTGAAAAGAGGAAGGGGATCGTCGTGACAAGTAGTTACGAGGCGAGGGCAAAAGGTGTCAAAACGACGATGCCTTTGTGGGAAGCATATGAACATTGTCCTGACCTGATTGTAATGAAGCCTAATTTCAATCGCTATAGAGAAGCCTCACAGCATATCTTTTCTATGCTTTCTGAAGTTACGCCTTTTGTTCAACCAGTTTCAATCGATGAAGGCTATATGGATATTACTGAATATACTAGAGGAGAGAACCCACTAGAGATAGCTCATTCCTTACAAAAGAGAATTATGGATGAGCTTGATTTGCCATGCAGTATAGGGATTGCTCCTAATAAATTTTTGGCCAAAATGGCTTCGGACATGAAAAAGCCACTAGGAATCACTGTGTTACGGAAAAGAGAAATTAGAAATAAATTGTGGCCGCTTCCGATAGGGGAAATGTACGGGGTCGGTAAGAAGACTGAAGAAAAATTGAGATCGATTAATATATCCACCATTGGCGATCTTGCCACGAGAGATCCCTATCATCTAAAACAATTACTCGGTATTAATGGTGAACGGTTAAATAGTCGCGCGAATGGGATAGATGATCGTCCTGTTGATCCTGATGCAGTAAATGAGTTTAAAAGTATAGGGAATTCCAACACCTTACCCTTTGATACTACAGACCGTAAAGAAATTGACCAATTATTAAACCAATTAGCGAAAAAAGTATCAGAACGCATGGCTAATAAGCAAGTTTTTTCTGAAAATATCCAACTGATGATTCGCTATTCTGATAGAAAGACGATTACCCGCAGTAAGCAATTGAATCAGTTGATAGATAGTAGCTCAGATATTTTCTCTATAGCCTCTCGCTTATTTGATGAACATTGGAACGAAGAGCCGATCAGGTTGTTAGGAATTACAGCCCAGCATTTAGTTTTAAAAGAAGAAGTAGCCCAGCAGTTGGATTTATTTAATTATGAAAAAGAAGCGGAAAAAGAAAAACTTTATCAAGCGATGGAAAGCATTGAGGAGAAGTATGGCAAAGGGACTTTCATCAAACATCAAGATAATCCTCAACCATCTGTAACGACAAGTTTTCAAAAAGATTTCTTGAATGATTACAAGAAAAATAAAAAGAATTGAACGGTAAGATGAAAATCCGAACTCAAAAGTTCGGGTTTTTCTTTTTCACTGAGCTTTATTGTTGAACAGTCATAAGAGTTGATTAACTAGTCGTAAGATGAGATTAACTAGTCGCAAAGAACGATTAACTAGTCTCGAGAGCAACTCAGTATTCTTAACGAAAAAAGGGTGCCCCAAAGGAGCACCCTAAAATTGATCTAAATCCTATTTTTTATAAATCTTATTCAAAATCTTACGGCCCATTTTCGAGTTAGGGTACCGGAAAGCTAAATCAAATGCTGTAGTTTGCTTGAGAACACTCTTTTGGTGAGTGAATGTATCGAAACTTGCACGGCCGTGATATTTACCAATACCACTGGAACCGATACCGCCAAATGGTAGGTGATTGTTTCCTAAGTGCATCAGTGTATCATTGATGCAGCCGCCACCGAATGAAATGTTTCTAGTAATCCATTCTTGTTTTTGGTAGTTCTCTGAGAAGTAATAGAGAGCTAGCGGATTTCTAGAATGTTCAATTTCGTCTACCACGTCTTCTAGTCTACCGAAAGTTCTTACGGGTAGGATCGGCCCGAATATTTCATCCTGCATAACATTGGACTGCCAAGTGATGTCGTCGACGATCGTAGGGTTGATCTTCAAGGTATTTTTGTCTGATTGACCGCCATAAATGACCTTACCATCCTCAAGATAATCAAGTAATCTATTAAAGTGATTTTCGTTTACGATGGAACTGAAATCATCATTTTGCAATGCGTTGTCAGTATATAATTTTTCTATTTCTTCTTTTATTTTCTTGATAAATGTTTGTTTAACTGATTCATGAACCAATAAGTAATCAGGAGCTACACATGTTTGACCAGCGTTCGTGAATTTACCCCAAGCGATACGTTTAGCTGCTAGATCAAGCTTCGCGTCACGATCTACAATACAAGGGCTCTTCCCGCCCAGTTCTAAAGTTACGGGGATTAGTTGCTTACCAGCTTCCTGCATAATGATCTTACCTACCGGAACGCTTCCAGTGAAGAATATATAATCAAATGGTTCTTTTAATAACTGCTGAGAGGTTTCCTTATCACCTTGTAAAACAGTAATATATTTTTCTTCGAACGTTTCTTTAATCATTTCTTCAAGTAAGTCACTGGTGTAAGGTGTGAGTTCAGATGGTTTAATAACAGCAGTATTCCCAGCTGAAATCGCCCCGATTAAAGGTGCAATTGCTAGGTGCAGGGGATAGTTCCATGGACTGATGATCAGTGTCACTCCATAAGGCTGTTTATAAATGATGCTTTTAGCACCTTTATGGGTAGATGGTGTCTTCACTTTACGTGGAGTCATCCAATCTTTAAGGTATTTTATCGTTTCATTCAATTCATTCAATAGAAACCCAAGCTCTGTAGTCAGTACCTCATAAGATGATTTATTCAAATCTTTATTCAACGCTTCGTATATTCTAGGTTCATAACGGTGCAGCATATCTTTTAGTTTCTGTAATTGATGAATACGAAATGTATGAGTCATCGTTTTTCCTGCGCGATACATTTTCTTATGATCTTGGACAAGTAAACTAATATCTTTCATGAAGATCACCCCTAACTATTTTACTTCGTATTTAAATGAATCATATGCGTATTGGACTGAGTGAAAAATACTCTTCAGTTGATTTAATTCTTGTTCTAAATCTGATTGATTATATCTTGAGGATAAATGAGTCAACAGTAGTTGGCTAACGTTAGCAAGTGAGGCCAAGCGAACTACTTCGTGACTGCTTGAATGATTGTAATCTTCTGCAAGTTGGAGATCTTTATTTGTAAAAGTTGCTTCGTGAACAAGTACATCTGCATCTTTAGCTTGTTGGACGATATCTTTTGTAGGTTTAGTGTCTCCACAAATTACGATTTTTCGGCCTTTTATAGGAGGACCAGTGACTTCATCTCGGTGAACGTGAGTACCATCAGGTAATACAGTGACTTCTTGTTTTTTGATTTCTTGATAAATCGGTCCTGGATGTATACCTTTCTCTTTCAACTTTTCAGGTAACAGGTGACCGATGGAATCTCTTTCTTGAATGACAAAACCATAGGAAGGGACACCATGGATTAATGTAAAGCATGAAACCGAAAGATGTTCATCTTCGAAAATCATACCTTCGTTCAATTCCACGAACTCGATATCATATTTAAGTCTAGTATGACTTGTCTCTAATGATGTTTCTAAGAATTTTTTCAAGCCTTTTGGACCGAATATTTGGATAGACTCTGTGCCATTTTGGAAAGAACGACTACTTAGTAGACCAGGCAGACCAAAGATATGATCACCATGCATATGCGTGATGAATATTTTTGAGATTTTCCGTGGTTTGATTGTAGAACTCAATAGTTGATGTTGAGTGGCTTCACCACAATCGAACAACCAAACCTCATCTCGTTCTTGTAACATTTTAAGTGCTATAGATGAGACATTTCTAATTTTAGACGGTACGCCGGAGCCCGTCCCTAAAAATTCGAGTTCCAATGTCTTGCCTCCTAAATGATGGACACTTATCATCCTGAGATTTTCATATAATTTTATTGTAAAGTCTTTTTTGCAATATCGGGAACATCTGTAACAATACCATCTGCTCCTAATTGCCAGCACTTTCTCATTGTAATCGGTCTATTTACCGTATACACACGAAACGGAATTTCATGTTCCTGTATAGATTTCCTCATACCTGATGGGAGGAGAGTGCTTTTGATGTGAATATCATTAGCTCCAATATCTTTTAATAGCTGGGTAATGTCTCTCCATCTTTTTTTAGTAAGCCATGCCAGTGTTAGGTCTTCATTTATATTTCTTAAATTCCTGATTGTCGCATCATTAAAACTTGAAACAATTGTTCGATCTGATAAGTTGAATTGATTGATAAGTCCGTCTATTATTTCTTCTATACCCTGATATTCTAAAACATTCGTCTTTAATTCGATGTTTACTATCAAATTTTTCGGTTCGACCCATCGTAAGAACTGTTCTAATGAAGGGATCTTTGTACTCTGGTAATGTTTTGAAAACCAACTACCTGCATCAAATTGACTCAACTCTTCGAAGGTATAGTCTTGTACAAAACCACTTCCGTTAGTTGTTCTTCTTAAATTTTCATCATGTATGATAACGGGTATTTGATCTTTTGATAATTGAACATCAAGCTCGATTCCATCTGCTCCTAGTTCATATGCCAATTCAAATGCTGGAAAGGTATTTTCTGGAGCATATCTACTCGCGCCTCGATGTGCGAAAATCTTCGGTCGAATGATCAACACCTCTTTCAATTCTCTGTTATGATTGTGGTGTATATACTAAAAAAAGTCAACTAAACATGCGAATTAACAGGGTTTATCAATTTTCTTAGGGAGTTGTTTATAGATGAAATGGCAAACAAAAGCAGAATTAGTCAGATTATTGGATCAATTGGTTTCATTTAAGAGTGTTACTGGTAGTGAAGATGAAATTGCAATCGTGGATTATATCTATCAGCTTCTACAAGAGAGAGATTATTTCAATGAACACCCTGACCATCTAAGAAGGAGGCCCATTGAAGATGGGAGACAATTTCTTACAGCATTAGTTAAAAAACCTGAAGTTAAGCAAACAATTATTCTTGTTAGTCATATAGATGTTGTGGATGTTGACGATTATGGATCTTTAAAACCGTCTGCATTTCGTGTAAAAGAACTTACTGAGGAGTTTGTTAAGGACTTTTCTAATTTACCAGAAGAGATCAAGAGAGATTTGAAAACAGGCGAGTGGTTGTTCGGAAGAGGCACCATGGACATGAAAGCAGGTACCGCGCTCCAACTATCAATGCTTGAAAAAGCGATGAATGGTGAGTGGGATGGGAATATTCTTCAGTTGGTCGTTCCTGATGAAGAAGCTAATTCCATAGGGATGATCGAAGCTGTGGAAGAATTAAAGAAGATTCAAGCTGAATACGATTTAGATTATAAACTCTGTTTGAACTGTGAACCAATGTTCCGTCAATATCCAGGTGATGAGCAAACTTATTTTTACACGGGGTCTCTTGGTAAATTACTACCTGGTTTCTTTTGCTATGGAAAAGAGACTCACGTAGGTGAGCCTTTCCACGGATTGAACGCTAATTTAATAACAAGTTATTTAAATGAGCATTTAGAATTAAATGAATTGTTCATAGAAGAAGTAGAGAATCAAATAACGCCTCCTCCGGTCAGCTTGATGAATCGTGATTTGAAAGATCAGTATTCTGTCCAAACTCCTTTAACTGCCGTTTCTATGTACAACGTCTTTTATATGGAACAAACGATCGACGACATTCGAAAAAAGCTTTTTGACGTTATGAATAAAACGAAGTCACATGTAGAACAACATATGAGAGAGAAAGCTTCTATCTTTTATAAAGACGAATATCAGTTAGATGAATCTACTTATACTATTTCTGTAATGGATTATGACATGTTATACGAAGCGGCTGTAGAAAGACACGGGGCCGAAGAGGTACAACGAAGACAAAGGTTGCTTATACACGATCGTAGTGGGGGAGATCGCGATTTCTCAACCGTTTTGACTCAAGATTTGGCTTATCTTTGTAAAGACCTTGCTCCGATGATTGTTCTATTTTTCAGCCCACCGTTTTATCCTGCTGTTACTAGTCAACATCATAGTATGATAAAAAATATTTTGAATGATGTTTCGGACTATACGGAAAAAGAGCATGAACGTTCACCTGAGGTTTTGTCTTATTTTTCAGGCCTATCAGATTTGAGTTTTGTTGGAGAAAGTAATCAAACATCTGACCAAATCCAATCGCTTACTGAAAATATGCCCTTAGAAAAAGCTGGGCTCGCCAATATGGTTATAAAGGGAGACCGTTTAATAGTACCTACGTTGAATATCGGCCCTTATGGTAAAGATGCACACCAGTGGACTGAACGCTTAGAAATCAACTACAGTTTCGAACAATTGCCAAAAATTCTAGAAAGAACGATCAAAACTACTTTTAAGGAGTAATAATATAGTGTGGAAGGTACAATACTTTTGTAGTATAATAAATTGAATAATGATTCATTTTTTTGGAGGCATATAATGAAAGCACAAAATATTCACCAACTTACTTTACCAACACCCTTTGCTGTTGGAGATGTGCACGCGTATTTGCATGTTGGGGACCGTGTCACATTATTTGATGCGGGGGTTTATACTGAAAAGGCTTGGGAATCGCTTAAAGATCAACTGAAAGAGCTCAGTTTGAAACCAGAAGACGTAGATGAAATCGTGTTGACACACCACCATCCAGATCACATCGGTTTAGTTGGTAAATTCACTAATGTAAAGAGAGTCTATGGCCATCCCTACGTAAATAATTGGCTAACAAAAGATGAAAGATACTTTAAGATGTATATAGATTTCTTTAACCAGTTGTATGATGACTGGGGGGTTCCTGAAGCATATCGGGAAATCGAAAAATCTACCGCAAACTATTCGAATTTCGTATTTAAGTCTGCACTGACTGATGAACTGCTTGAAGGTCAGAAAATTGAAGGATTACCATCGATTGAAGTTTTAGAGACCCCAGGTCATGCTCAGAGTCACCTATCTTTTTTCGACCATGAATCAGGCATCTTGATTGGTGGAGATCACATAATAAAACATATATCATCCAACCCTTTACTTGAGCCTCCTAGCGATAAGGGTATTGAAAGACCTAGACCATTGTTAGATTACAGGCAATCGATGTTGAAATTGAAGGATTATGATATTACTGAAATACTTCCAGGCCATGGAGAGGTATTAAGAGAGTATCGAGCACTGATCGATGACCGAATCCTGAAACAAGAGAAAAGGGCCTACAAAGTATTGGATTTCATCAAAAATAATAGTGCTACACCTTTTGAAATATGTAAATTTTTATTTCCTAAACATTATGAAAAACAGTTTGGCCTCACAATGTCGGAGACAGTCGGTCAACTTGATTATCTTCAGAGTGTTGGAGAAATAGTTGAAGTAAGGAAAGATAATGTAATAACATTTGAATCAACCAGCTGTTATGCATAAACAAGGAGCCATCGATTTCGGTGGCTCCTTATTTTATATTAAAACGTATTTATTCTCGGTGCTTATCGTAAAAATTCTCTTTGGATATTTCGTTAAGCAACTCAAATAGCTCATGATTATAAACAGCTTCATCGTAGGCGCGAACATTTTCAATGACTTGTTCAGGTTTACTAGCGCCTAATATGATACTTCCTATCGCATGATGGTTGAGAGCATAACCAATTGCTAAAGACTGAGGCGTACGATTAAATTGCTTCGCTATATTTTGATACTCTTGAATGAAGTTTTTAAGCTCTTGTGGTTGGTAATCAAGAAATCCTTCTTGCCCTTTTTTCTCCCACTGTTCTAATCCTCGATCGGTAAGCATGCCTTTGCCAAGTACACCACGAGCCAAGACATTGATGTTATTTGAATCCAATAAGTTCAACATTTTTTCCTCAGGACGTCTGTCTAGTACACTGTACTGCATCATGACACTAGTGATATTCGATCGTTCTGTGAATGCTTGTATGACATTTGGACGGATGGAGGAAATGCCGAAGTGTTTTACTAAGCCCTCTTGTTGTAACTCTTCAAAAGTTTCGATCACTTCGTCGATAGGATCCTCTATCGTTCCGCCATGTAATTGATATAAATCTACATAGTCTAAACCTAAACGCAGTAAGCTATTTTTAATGGCTTCTTTTAAATATTTTTTGGAAGGATCCCAATACCAGTCATCCTTACCTTCTTCGAAATGATTGCCTCCTTTGGTACCGATGATCAAATCGTCACGTTTCCCCTTAATCGCGTTTCCTACTAGTTTTTCATTTGTTCCGAAATCATATAAATCCGCAGTATCTAAGTAATTAATACCCTGATCGATAGCAGCATCGATAACTTCTTTCGCATTTGCTTCGTTTGTCCCAAGATTCATACAACCGAGACCTATTTCAGTCAATTCCATATTGGAATGACCAAGCTTTCTAGTTTTCATTTAAACACTCCTTCACTACTATTTTATATAGACTAAAGCTATCTAAACAAACAATACCTTTTAAATGATAAAATAAAACAGAGAAGGGAGTTTATAATTGATGAAGAGATTTGAAGAGAAAACTATTAAAACAGAGTCAATATTTAAAGGGAAAGTAATTGACCTGCAAGTGGATGATGTTGAATTACCTAATGGGAAAACTTCAAAGAGAGAGTTGGTTAAGCACCCTGGAGCAGTGGCTATCATTGCTCGTACAGATGAAGGAAAAGTCATCATGGTTGAACAATACCGTAAGCCGCTAGAAAAAAGCATCATTGAGATACCTGCTGGTAAATTAGAAGCAGGAGAGAATCCAGAAGAAACAGCAAAAAGAGAGTTAGCTGAAGAAACTGGATATGAAGCGGATGAACTGTCTTTTGTTGTGTCTTATTATACTTCCCCGGGATTTGCGGATGAGAAGTTGTATGTTTATGAAGCTAAGGGCTTGAAACTTTCAGAAAATCGTTTAGACGGTGATGAAGATGAGTTTGTAGATTTAGTGGAAGTCACTCTAGAAGAAGCCAAACAGATGATCAAACAAGAGAGAATTCATGATGCAAAAACGATTCATGCCATATACTACTTGCTGCTTGATCAATTGAATTATGGTATCGATTAGCCAAATGAAAATAACGTGAATCAATCAGTTCTATCTTCTAATCTATCTCATAAGATTAAATAGAGTAGAGTTGATTGGAGGAGCGTAAGATGAAACGTTGGTTGAAAGGTTCTCCCTATACTTCTGAGCCTTATTTCAGTTTATATGTATTCTTGTTTGTTTTGTTCGTGATTGGTGTCATTTTCGGAGCAAATATTGTTGGAAGTTTAAGTTTTGTTCAAAGGCAGGATTTATTATTTTTCGTCGAACAGTATTTGTATTCGTCTGCGGATGAACAAGTCGGTAAAGCGCAGAACGATCTGCTGTCTTCAATTACTTCACACGGAAAATATATCAGTTTCTTATTTTTCTTTGGCTTGTCAGTAGTTGGGTTACCTATAGTATGGTTTCTATTGTTTCTGAAAGGTGTAGTAATAGGATTCACAGTAGGGTTTTTGGTTAACCAGTTATCAGGACAAGGTTTACTTTTATCCATCACAGCGATCGCACCACAGAATCTATTCATTGTCCCTGCATATTTGCTGGTAGTTGCTAGTAGCATGATCTTTTCTGTCTATGTTCTTCAAATGCTCTTCCTAAAGAAGCGGAGTCCATACACAATAGGAGAAGCGATTAGTCTTTACTTTAAAAGTTTTGTTATAGCATTAGCTCTTGTGATTGTAGGTTCTTTGATTGAAGTATATATATCTTCAATGGCAATGGAACGCTTGTTATAATCATTATTAATTTAAAATAAATATAAAGAGTTAATTGTAATTATTATAATTTGACACAAAATACCCCCTTGATTATAATTATATTTGTACTGATTGAGAGGGGGATCAACTAGTGGAAAACCGCATTGAACGTATTAAAACACAACTTCATTCACAAAGTTACAAATTGACACCACAGCGCGAAGCCACAGTTCGTGTTCTACTTGAACATGAAGAAGACCATTTGAGTGCGGAAGACGTTTACCTCCTCGTCAAAGAGAAATCACCAGAAATTGGTCTCGCAACAGTTTATCGCACTTTAGAATTATTATCAGAATTAAAAGTAGTAGACAAAATCAATTTCGGTGATGGCGTGTCTAGATATGATTTACGAAAAGAGGGTGCTGAGCACTTTCACCATCACTTAGTGTGTATTGAGTGTGGGACTGTTCAAGAAATCGATGAAGATTTACTTGGAGATGTTGAGAAAATTGTTGAAAGAGATTGGCAATTCAAAGTGAAGGATCACAGATTGACCTTCCATGGCATCTGCAGTAAATGTCAGAAGAAAAGTGAATGATACATACTACAACCTTTTTCCTCTAAAGAGAAAGGTTTTTTTGTTTATGTTCAATTTAATCTATCAAAATGGAGAGATGCTGAGATGAAAGATGCGATACAAGATTTTCTTCATTATTTAACTGTTGAAAAAGGGTTGTCTGAGAATTCTATTCAATCTTATAAAAGGGATTTGAATCAATATGCAGACTACCTAACAAATAAAGAAGCGATACGTGAACTTGAACAAATCGATCGACACCATATTAGAAAGTTCCTTAATGAACGTGTCAAAGAAGGTCGTGCCCCATCTAGTAATGCTCGTCTTATTTCTACTATTCGTTCCTTCCACCAATTTTTAATTAGGGAATATAATCTCTCGCATGATGCTTCTCTTCATATCCAGTCTCCAAAACAAGAGAGGAAATTACCTAAAGTCCTTTCTAGTCAAGAGGTTGAGGTATTGTTTGATTTGCCAGGTGAAGAACCAATTACTATGCGAAATAAAGCCATGCTAGAGACACTTTATGCAACAGGTCTTAGAATAACTGAATTACTTTCATTGGAGTTGAACGATCTTCATTTAATGATGGGATTCGTTCGAATTACAGGAAAAGGTGGAAAAGAGAGGATCGTTCCTCTTGGAAGCCAGGCACAGCAAGCGATTGAGAACTATGTAGAATACGCTCGTCCTTCTCTGTTGAAAAAACAGTCGACAAATGCCCTGTTTTTAAACCATAGAGGAACTGCAATGACTAGACAAGGCTTTTGGAAAGTTTTAAAGAAGATCGCACAGGAAAAAGGAGTTAATAAAGAACTAACACCTCATACTCTGCGTCATTCATTTGCAACTCATTTATTGGAAAATGGAGCGGACTTAAGGGCTGTACAAGAGATGTTAGGTCACGCAGACATTTCAACGACACAAATCTATACTCATATTACAAAAACACGTCTAAAAGATATCTATCAAAACTACCATCCGCGAGCATAATTATGTTATATTTTTAACGCAATCGTTTAAGATGAAAGAAGAATGAATATGTTGGAGGGATTAATATGGCACCATTTAATCGAGTATTTTTAATCGTGATGGATTCAGTAGGAATTGGTGAAGCACCTGACGCAAAAGCGTTCAATGATATTGGTGCTGACACTCTGGGTCATATCGCTGAACATATGCAAGGATTGAACATGCCTAATATGGCGAAGCTTGGACTTGGGAATATCCGTGAAGTAGAAGGGATCAAGGCAGCAGAGAAGCCAATGGCACATTATACAAAAATGCAAGAAGCATCTGTAGGTAAAGACACGATGACGGGGCATTGGGAAATCATGGGCCTTCATATCACTAAGCCTTTCAGAACTTTTCCAGATGGTTTTCCGGATGCATTGGTTCAACAATTAGAAGAAAAGACTGGTCGTAAAGTGATTGGTAATAAACCAGCTTCAGGAACAGCTATTTTAGATGAATTAGGAGAAGAACACATGGCGACTGGATCGTTAATCGTCTATACTTCTGCTGATTCTGTATTACAAATTGCAGCTCATGAGGATATCGTACCTATAGAAGAACTATATGAAATCTGTGAAACCGCCAGAGAGTTAACTCTTGATGATCCTTACATGATCGGGCGTGTAATTGCACGTCCTTTCGTTGGAGAGCCTGGGGCTTTCGAAAGAACTTCTAACCGCCATGACTACGCACTAAAACCATTCGGACGCACGGTTATGAACTCTTTAAAAGATAACGGTAATGATGTGGTTGCTTTAGGTAAGATTTCCGATATTTATGATGGAGAAGGCGTGACAGAAGCGATTCGTACAGACAGTAATGACGATGGTATGGACAAACTTGTTAAGTCGATGGATCAGTCTTTCAAAGGACTTAACTTTTTGAATTTAGTAGACTTCGATGCAAAGTTCGGTCACCGCAGAGACCCACAAGGATATGGGGAAGCATTAGAGCAATTTGATCAAAGATTGCCAGAGGTTCTCAATAAATTAAAAGATGATGACTTATTAATTATTACAGCAGACCATGGAAACGACCCGATACACCATGGAACTGATCATACAAGAGAATATGTACCTTTAATCGCATATCACAAGGGTATTGATGAAGGTAAAAGCTTACCGCTAAGAGAAACTTTTGCCGATATCGGCGCTACCGTAGCAGAGAACTTCGATGTTGAAGAACCTGAAATAGGCAAAAGCTTTTTAAACGAAATTAAATAGAGGAGTTTTATCAATGGACATGTTAGAACAAGTTAAAGAATCCCAACAATGGATTGAGTCTAAATTAAATGGAGATAAGCCTCAAATCGGTTTGATTTTAGGATCAGGTCTAGGAGTTTTAGCTGAAGAAATACAGAACGCAACAACAATAAAGTATGGGGAGATCCCTAATTTCCCACAATCGACTGTGGCCGGTCACAAAGGTCAGTTAGTCGTAGGCGAATTGAAAGGGAAGACCGTCATTGCGATGCAAGGTCGTTTTCATTATTACGAGGGATACACGATGCAACAAGTGACATTCCCAGTCCGTGTAATGAAAGCTTTAGGTGTAGAAAAATTACTAGTGACAAACGCGGCAGGTGGAATTAACCAGTCATTCAACCCTGGTGACCTCATGCTGATCAATGACCATATTAATCAGATGGGCGATAACCCATTAATCGGTAAAAATGATGATGAATTAGGTCCACGCTTTCCTGATATGTCTCAACCTTATGATCGTGAGTTGATCAATCTTGCAAGAGAAACAGCTGATTCATTGAACATTCAAACGCAAGAAGGTGTGTATGTAGGTAATACAGGTCCTACTTATGAGACAGCCAGTGAAGTTAAAATGCTTCGAACGTTAGGCGGAGACGCTGTCGGGATGTCTACGGTACCAGAAGTGATTGTCGCAAACCACGCAGGATTAAGGGTATTAGGGATCTCTTGTATCTCTAACATGGCTGCTGGTATTTTGGATCAACCTCTCACACATGATGAAGTAATTGAAACAACTGAAAAAGTACGTGATGACTTCATTCAATTAGTTCAAGCAATTGTACAAAAGGTATAGCAGGAGTGACTACAGACAATGAGAATGTATGATATTATCGCCAAAAAACGTGATGGAGAAGGGCTTACTGAAGAAGAAATCAAGTTTTTCATCAGAGGATATACCGACGGCTCAATTCCTGACTATCAAGCAAGTGCATTTGCTATGGCAATTTACTTTAACGGCATGACCGAAGAAGAGCGAGCAACTTTGACAATGGAAATGGTGAATTCGGGAGACACAATTGATCTTTCAGCCATTGATGGAATCAAAGTTGACAAGCATTCGACCGGTGGTGTGGGTGATACCACAACATTAGTTTTAGCTCCATTGGTAGCTTCAACAGGAGTTCCAGTGGCAAAAATGAGTGGCCGAGGATTGGGTCACACTGGTGGTACAATTGATAAGCTTGAAGCGGTGCCAGGTTTCCATGTTGAAATCAGCAATGACGAATTTGTAAAACTAGTAAACAAAAACAAAATTGCGGTCATTGGACAATCAGGCAATTTGACGCCTGCTGATAAAAAGTTATATGGGCTTCGAGATGTGACTGCGACGGTCAATTCAATCCCATTGATTGCTAGCTCAATTATGAGTAAAAAGATTGCAGCTGGAGCGGACGCTATTGTACTTGATGTTAAGACAGGTGCAGGCGCCTTCATGAAAGAAGAAGATGAGTCCATCGATCTTGCTAAGGCAATGGTATCGATCGGAAATCGTGTAGGACGTAAGACGATGGCTGTAATCAGTGACATGAGTCAGCCACTCGGTAGAGCAATAGGTAATGCGTTGGAAGTTCAAGAAGCAATTGATACTTTACGTGGAGAAGGACCTGAAGACTTAACTGAGCTATCCTTGATATTAGGTAGCCAAATGGTTGTAGCTGGCGGAATGGCTGAAACACTTGATGAAGCAAGACAGTTACTAGAGGAAAACATTTCAAACGGTAAAGCAATTGCTAAATTTAAAGAATTTCTCGAGTCTCAGGGTGGAGATGCTTCTGTAGTTGATGATCCTTCGCTTCTTCCTCAAGCTGAAGAGCGTACTGAATTGTTAGCAAAAGAGTCAGGTTACATCGACGAGATTGTAGCTGATGAAATCGGAAATGCAGCTATGCTATTAGGTGCAGGTAGACAGACTAAGGATTCAGTAATCGATTTATCTGTGGGACTTGTTCTTCATAAGAAAATTGGGGATCGAGTAGAAGAGGGAGAGCCTCTACTGACGATTCATTCGAATGATGTATCCTTAGAAGAAGTAAAGAAAAAGTTATATGAAAACATTGTAATCAGTTCGAATAAAGTTAAAGCTCCTGATTTAATAAGAACATTAATTTCTGAGTAATTGTTGATTATTCTAAACTGGATGTTACCTCAAAGGTGACATCCAGTTTTTTTGTTCTTTTCCGTAATAATTTTTGAGAACTTGGAAAAAATATGAAACATGAAACGGAGGGAACATGGACATGAAGAAATTGATAATAGGTTTCATAGCTTTAATTATGTTGATGCCATCGGGAGGATTATATGCTGAGGAAGTTACTTCTTTAACTGATCACGCAAAATCTGCTGTATTGGTGGAGGTAGATACTCAGGAGGTTTTATATAACCATAATAGTCATGAAAAGTTGCCGCCAGCTAGTATGACTAAGCTAATGACAATGTTGTTGATTATGGAAGAATTAAATAATGGAAACCTTTCATTAGATGAAAATGTTCGAATAAGCGAACACGCTTCATCGATGGGGGGAACACAAATTTATTTAGAACCTTTTGAAGAAATGTCTGTACAGGATTTGTTAAAAGGAGTAACGATTGCATCAGCAAATGATGCCTCTGTCGCTTTGGCGGAGCGAATTTCTGGATCTGAGAAAGCCTTTGTGGAAGAAATGAATAAAAAGGTAAAAGAACTCGGTTTGGAAAATACTCATTTTAATAATGTAACTGGCTTACCAACTGATAACCATTATAGTTCAGCATATGATATGGCAATGATCGGAAGAGAGCTTTTGCAATATGAAGAAATTCTTGATTATACAAAAGTCTATGAAGATTATTTAAGAAAAGGAACAGACGATGAATTCTGGTTGGTCAATACAAATAAGCTCGTTAAGTTTTATCAAGGTGTAGATGGACTAAAGACAGGATACACAAGTGAAGCAAAGTTCTGCTTGACCGCTACAGCTAAACGTGGTGATATGAGAGTGATTTCCGTTGTTATGGGGGCAGATACTGCCAAAAATCGAAACCAAGATATCTCTAACATGCTTGATTATGCATTCAGCCAATATGAAATTAAACGTTTATACCAGGACAATCAAACGGTTTTAGAAAAATCTCATCCTAAAGCTAAAGGAACGATCAAAGTTGGTCCTGAAGAGTCGATTTCATTACTGATGAAAAAAGGAGACTCGATGGATGATTATGAAACGGTAATTGAAGAAAATGACTCTATTCACTGGCCAGTTGCAAGAGGAGACCAATTGGGTTCAGTCAAATTGATGAAAGAAAGTAATCTTATAAAAGAATACCCACTCGTTATTACTGAAGAAGTAGAACAAGCATCTATTTGGAACCTGTGGAAAAAGTCGATAACTTCCATCCATCGTGGCAATTAATGTCGATTCTACACTTGTTTTGTCATCGTGCAGGAAAAGGTTAGTTAAATGAAGAAAGACTCATAAGCTGAAAGTCAATTGAAGGAGGAAGAAGCTTTGAGTCTACTTACGCAATTTGAACAGAAAGAAGATGTGTTGTTAGTACGTTTAGTTGGAGAGTTGGATCACCACGAGGCAGAAAAGTTAAAAAGTGAATGGCAAAAGCATTTAAACACGGGTGAGGTTAAACATGTCGTAGTCAATCTAGGTAAACTTCATTTTATGGATTCATCAGGGTTAGGCGTGTTTTTAGGAAGGTATAAAGAAGTAAAACATATGAAAGGTGAAATGGTCATATGTGCTATTAATCCTGTTGTAGAAAGATTATTCGAGTTATCAGGTATGTTTAAAATCGTTCAGACAGATATTAGCGAGGAAGCTGCCCTTAATCGTTTGGGGGTGGCATCATGAATAATTATATGAAAGTAGAATTCGTCGCTAAAAGTGAAAATGAATCTTTTGCAAGAGTAACAGTTGCTTCTTTTATTGCACAACTAGACCCGACTGTGGATGAATTGACTGAAATAAAAACAGTTGTGTCAGAGGCTGTAACCAATGCAATTATTCACGGATATGATGAAGATGAAGAAGGCCGAGTCGTTTTAGAGTGTGAAATCAAAAATAGTGAAGTTGAATTGAGAATTTCAGACGACGGGCATGGTATGGACAATATTGATGAAGCTACTCAACCCCTATTTACTTCCAAACCTGAACTTGAAAGATCAGGAATGGGTTTTACGATTATGGAGAATTTTATGGATGCTTTATCAGTGACCTCAGAATACGGGAAGGGTACAACAGTCATCATGAGAAAGAAGTTCAATCAAAATCAGCCGACATGCAATTAGGTGATGATGATGAGTGAACACAAACAGACTAGTAAGCATCACTCCATAAGTAATGAAGAGGTTAGAGAGTTAATCTATAAAAGCCAGCAAGGGGATGAACTATCCAGAAATCAATTGATTGAAAATAATACACGTCTAGTCTGGTCGGTGGTCCAAAGGTTCTTGAACCGTGGTTATGAACCAGATGATTTATTTCAAATCGGTTGTATAGGCCTCATCAAATCAATCGATAAATTCGATTTATCTTATGAAGTCCGCTTCTCCACTTACGCTGTACCGATGATCATTGGGGAGATACAACGTTTTCTAAGGGATGACGGAACAATTAAAGTAAGTAGGTCATTGAAAGAAACGAACCAGAAAATCAGACAGAAGAAAGATGAGCTCTCTAAAGAATTTGGAAGGACTCCTTCTATCAGTGAATTAAGTGAGGCCATGGGGATGCCAAAGGAAGAGTTGGTGATGGCACTTGAAGCTAACCAACAACCTCAATCCATTTACGAAACGGTTTATGAAAGTGAAGGTGACCCTATAACGTTAATGGATCAAATATCTGATAAGGATAACGGATGGTTTGATAAAATAGCATTAAAAGAAGCCATCAGAACATTGAATGACCGGGAAAGACTGATTATTTATCTGAGGTATTATATGGATCAGACCCAATCAGAAGTAGCAAAGAGACTACAGATATCTCAAGTCCAAGTTTCTCGGTTGGAGAAACAGATTTTGGAGCAAATGGGACATCTCCTTCAAAAATAAAAAATATTTATTTTTCGTGACCTTGTGCATTTATTGCACAAGGTTTTTTTCTTTCTTGTACATGGTTTTCTTTTGGAAGTACATACTATTCTTACAGTAATTCAAAGGGTGATAGTCATGTCACAGGTGATATATTTACGTTTGAAATACAAGCAGACAGTCGTTTCCGGTCAAACTATATATTTAAAAGACATAGCGTGGATCAGTACAAAAGATGAAGTAAAGAAAAAGCTTGAAACTTTATATTTATACCGTGTAACTAAGAACGACCAAAATTATAAAGTCTTTGACTTGTTCGAAATCATCGAAAAGATTCAAACCATTTACCCCGAGTATGATATTGAAACTATAGGTCCGACTGAATCCATTTTATCCATATATCAACCTAAATCGACTATTTTTCCGGTTTACGTTATTTGTATTTGGCTCTTGCTATTTATAGGAGCAGCAATGGCAATCATGAATTTTCATTTTGATGTGAGTATGGAAGAGGTTCAGTTTCAATTACACAAAATGATTAGTGGTGGTGGAATCGATCGCAGTGTGCTCTGGTTTCAAATTCCATACTCTATTGGTCTTGGGCTTGGAATGGTACTATTTTTCAACCACTTTTTCAAAAAGAAAATCAATGAGGAGCCGAGTCCCCTAGAAATAGAAATGTTCAATTATGATCAAGATATCCATCACTATGTTTCTTTTAATGAAAACGAGATGAATAAAACGGATGATGATTAGTTACATCGTCGAGATTTTTGTAGGCTTAGCGGGAGGATTAGCAGTTGGCTCAGGATTTGTTGCTTTTCTAGCTGTATTAGGAGTTATCCCTCGATTGGTCCAAGTATCCAGATCTAAAGGATATCTACGCTGGTATGAGTGGGGAGTAATTCTTGGAGCTTTGTTTGGAATATTTCTTACGTTCAGTAACTGGCAGTTTACAATTCCGTTATGGATGGAGATATTTTGGGGTCTTTTACACGGTATTTTTATCGGAATGTTAGCTGCAGCTCTAACAGAAGTGTTAAACGTATTTCCTATTTTAGCCAAACGAATTAGGCTAGACCAACACATTGAAAAGTTATTGTTAGCTATCGTGTTTGGAAAGATCGCTGGTTCGATATTCCAGTGGGTCATCTATATTGATTAATTGAACGGAAGGAAGAAGTATATGATCTCTAGAGATAATTACAAACAATCAATCAAACAATATCAACCTAAAAAAAAGTTATTTACTAACTGTGTTAAAGCCTTTGTTATCGGGGGATTGATTTGTGTAGTCGGGCAGTTGTTGACGTTCATGTACATGAATCTATTTGACTTTACTGCTAAACAAGCAGGTAATCCGACAGTCACGACCTTAATTTTGTTGGCAGCATTGTTGACTGGATTTGGTGTATATGACAAATTGGGTCAATTTGCTGGAGCAGGTTCAGCAGTACCGGTTACAGGCTTTGCAAATTCAATTACAAGTGCTGCACTGGAACACCGGAGTGAAGGAATTGTGCTCGGTGTAGCAACAAATATGTTCAAATTAGCTGGATCAGTTATTGTATTCGGTACAGTTGCTGCATATATCGTCGGGATGATTCGATATGCTGTGCAGCAGTTTCTATTGTAACGCTATGAAAATGGAAGGTGAATAGTATGAAAACAGGAAAACAGTCATGGATGTTCACAAATGGCGTATTCATCAAAGAAACTTCTACCGTAACTGGCCCGAAGGAGGCTGCTGGCCCATTAGGGAGTACGTATGATTACTCATTTGACGATTTGCATTGTGATGAAAAGAACTGGGAACTAGCTGAAAGAGCTTTATTAAAAAAATCCATACAACTTTGTTTAGATAAAAGCAATACTCGAGAAGATGCGATTGACATGTTCATTAGCGGCGACCTTCTTAATCAGAACGTAACCTCTAATTATGTGGCTCGAGATTTATCCATACCGTTTTTATGTGTATTCGGCGCATGTTCCACTTCTATGGAAGCTCTAGCAATAGGGTCGTCACTGATCGACAGCGGGAATTGCAACAGGGTACTTGCAAGTGCAAGTAGTCATTATGCAACGGCTGAGAGACAATTTCGTTACCCGACTGAATATGGAGGACAGAAACCGGATACGGCTACAAGCACAGTGACCGGTTCAGGTAGCGTGATCATCGATAAAGAGAAATCAGGTGTACAAGTTGAATCAGCAACAATCGGTAAAGTGATTGATTACCAATTGAATGATCCATTTGATATGGGATCAGCCATGGCTCCTGCTGCAGCAGATACAGTCGTCCAACACTTGAAAGACCTTGACAGACAACCTTCTGATTATGATCTGATTCTGACAGGTGACCTATCAAGCGTGGGTACACCGATTTTCAAAAAGTTAACAGAAGAATCGGGTTTTGATGTCGAGGGAATCCATGGTGATTGCGGTCTTATGGTTTATCACTCGAATCAAAACGTATTCGCTGGTGGTAGTGGTTGTGCATGTTCTGCAGTTGTTACCTACGGACAAGTTTATAAGCAGTTGAAAGATAAGGTGTTGAAGAAAGTGTTGATCGTTGCAACTGGTGCCTTACTTAGCCCAACAATGATTCAGCAAAAAGAAACGATACCTTGCATAGCGCATGGAGTAGTTCTTCAAGGGGTGGATCACTGATGATGCAAATTGTATGGGCTTTTCTCGTAGGAGGATCTATTTGTGTGGTAGGTCAAATACTTCTTGATGTCTTCAAATTGACCCCAGCACATGTCATGTCATCATTTGTCGTTGCAGGAGCAGTATTGGACGGGTTTGAATTATACGACAAACTGATTGAATTTGCTGGTGCTGGTGCTACTGTACCAATTACAAGCTTTGGACACTCTCTTCTACATGGGGCTATGGCTCAAGCAGAAGAACATGGATTCCTAGGGATAGCAATAGGAATTTTTCAATTGACTTCAGCAGGTATATCTTCAGCTATTTTATTTGGCTTTCTTGTAGCGATTATCTTTAAGCCAAAAGGATAAAGGATGTTTTCATATATGAAAAAGGAACAAGGAAAAGAACAAGTACATCAATCCATCCAGCGGAATAGAAAGTATTTGAAAGATAAACTTGGAATAGGTGTAACTTTCGATGTCGATTTCCGTACACTGCATGTACTTGGAAGAGATATTGATTTTTACTTCGTCAATGGATTGGTCGACACAGATTATGTGATCGAAATTTTAAAGAAGATCATCGATATCAATGATGATGAAACAAATAAACGTAAGATTGACGAAATTGTAGAAAATCGCCTGACGAATCATCAAATTGAAAAAGTAGAAGAAATGGACAAGGCCATACAACAATTATTGTCCGGCCTATTGATTGTTGTTATTGATGGAGTCAGTCACGCATATATTGTTGATACTCGAAATTATCCTGGAAGAGGGCCTTCTGAACCTGATACTGAAAAAGTTGTGCGCGGTGCGAGGGATGGTTACACAGAGAACATCATTGAAAACACGGGGTTGACCCGAAGAAGAGTCAGGGATGAAGGATTAAGGTTTGAAATCATGCAAGTCGGTGAACGATCCAAAATGGACGTATGCGTTGTGTATATAGAAGATATTGCAGATCCAGGTTTAGTTGATGAAATTAAGAATCAAATCAATAGTATTAAAGTAGATGGCCTTGCCATGGCTGATAAAAGTTTAGAGGAATTCATCGTCTCCCAAGGTATTAACCCTTTTCCGAAGGTACGCTATACAGAAAGACCTGATGTAGCTTCAGCACATTTGTTTGAAGGACATGTGTTAATTATGGTTGATACTTCGCCGAGTGTAATGATTACACCAACAACATATTTCCACCACGTGCAACATGCAGAAGAGTACCGTCAAGTACCGACAGTCGGTACTTTTGTAAGATGGGTTCGTTTCTTTGGGATATTTGCTTCATTGTTATTATTACCTTTATGGTTACTTTTCGTTCTTCATCCAGAATTACTACCACCTGAACTATCATATATCGGTCCCAATGAGGAAGGAAACATTCCAATCATCATTCAAGTTCTCTTAGCGGACCTCGGCATTGAGTTCTTGAGAATTGCTGCGATTCATACACCGACCGCACTATCAACTGCGATGGGTTTAATTGCTGCTGTTCTTATTGGTGAAATCGCGATCGAAGTTGGTTTATTTGGCCCAGAAGTTATTCTTTACGTAGCACTAAGTGCAATAGGTTCCTACTCGACACCGAGTTATGAATTGGCTATAGCGAATAAATTGACCAGATTGGTGTTAATCCTCTTTATTGCATTATTAGGGGTGAAAGGGTTCGTCATCGGAGTTACGCTTTATATTTTATTCATGGCAAGAAGTGTTTCTTTAAACACACCATACTTTTGGCCATTGATTCCTTTCAATGCTCGAGCAATGATGCACATATTGTTCCGTGTATCTGTTCCGTTGAATCGACAAAGACCAAGTATTGTTCATCCACAAAATAATGATCGCTTAAGAAACAATGGCCACAATTAATATGTGGTCATTGTTTTGTGTTATTATCGACTTTATCCCAATATCTATTTAAAACGATACATTATTGCAATTATTCTGAAAGATACTAAAAGATTGATTGATATTAATCCATGTGGTAAGTTAACGTTATTAAATCTCTTGTGTCTGTGACTAACTTCCCACTAGTTGCTGTATAAACAATAGAAAGGTATGAGAGAATGAATTCGAATTATTTACATATAGGCGGTATAAGTGCGCTAGATTTAATAGATAAATACGGAACCCCTTTATTCGTATACGATATAGAGCGTGTTAGAGAAAACGCTCGTTCCTTTGTACATACGTTCCAAAAGCTAGAAGTACCTTTCCAAGTAGCGTATGCAAGCAAGGCTTTCTCTTCGATTGCAATGTTACAAGTTGCGAAACAGGAAGGATTGAGCTTGGACGTCGTATCTGAAGGAGAAATATATACGGCAATAGAAGCGGATTTTCCTAGAGAGAAAATACATCTCCATGGCAACAACAAAAGCGAAGCAGAACTTCGGATGGCAATTGAGCAGGACATCGGTTGCATCGTGGTAGATAATTTCTATGAAATAGCCTTATTAAAGGACTTATTGTATGAGTACGATAAAGAAGTGAATGTATTACTTCGTCTAACTCCAGGAATCGAAGCTCATACTCATGATTATATTTTGACTGGACAAGAAGACTCCAAGTTCGGTTTTGATATTAACAGTGATCAGGCGGATCAGGCATTACAACAATTGTTAGATGATGATCGATTTAAGGTCTTAGGTGTCCATTGTCATATTGGTTCTCAAATCTTTGAAACTTCTGGGTTCATCATGGCAATTCGAAAACTTTTTGAGGCATTAGGGCGATGGAACAGAACCTTTGATTATGAAGCGTCAGTCATTAACCTAGGTGGAGGGTTCGGTATTAAATATACAGATGAAGATGAACCTTTACCCCTGAATGAGTATGTGGTCGCTTTGGTTGAATCGGTTCAACAACATGCTACTGATAAAAATTTAAAACTTCCTGAAATCTGGATAGAACCAGGTCGCTCAATTGTGGGTGATGCAGGAACAACTTTATATACTATAGGTTCGATTAAAGAAGTACCCAATGTAAGGAAGTATGCATCTGTAGATGGTGGAATGACAGATAACATCCGCCCTGCACTTTATCAAGCAAAATACGATGCGGTCGTTGCAAATAAATTGGACCAGGAACGTACAGAGTTAGTTTCAATCGCTGGTAAGTGTTGTGAATCAGGTGATATGCTAATCTGGGATTTGAAAGTCCCTGAAATTGCAAATGGGGATCTTCTTGCCGTGTATTCGACAGGTGCATATGGTTATGCTATGTCGAACAATTACAACCGCTTTCCTAAAGCTGCAGTTGTTTTTGTGGAAAATGGAAAAGATCAATTAGTTGTTAAGCGTGAACATTATAAAGATGTTTTACGATATGATTTATCATATGAATAATAAATTGGAGGGATTCAGATGAAACAAGCAACCATTCATTTTGAAAATGGAGAACAGATTAAGATTGATTTATACGATCAAGAAGCACCGAATACAGTAGACAACTTTGTGAAACTAGCAGAGGATGGTTTTTATGACGGTTTAACCTTCCATCGCGTGATTCCTAATTTCGTGATTCAGGGCGGTTGCCCTAAAGGCGATGGCACAGGTGGACCTGGATATACTATTAAGTGTGAGACAGAAGGGAATCCTCATAAGCATCAACGAGGAACTTTATCAATGGCTCACGCAGGTAAAGATACAGGTGGAAGTCAGTTCTTCGTTTGCCATTCACCTCAGCCACATTTGGATGGAAGACATACTGTTTTCGGACAGGTAACAGACGGGGTAGAGATTGTTGATCGGGTCAAACCTGGTGACGTAATGGAAAAAGTAGTTGTTGAAAAATAATTCTAAAGTCAGTTCCGAATAGAATGCCCCCTTCATATTAAGGATGTATGAATGTTTGGTTTGTGGTAATGCTTTTATTAAACAATGGTTTGACAAATCACTTAAAACTAATAGAGTATAAATTGTACAAAGCAAATCTTGTTTGTTATACTGTGATATCGGTATAAGGAGAATACACTGTGAAGTATATTAAGAGGGGTATTTATGTTAATAAAATATAAGAAA
This sequence comes from Halalkalibacillus sediminis, assembly GCF_002844535.1. NCBI lineage: Bacteria > Bacillati > Bacillota > Bacilli > Caryophanales > Bacillaceae > Halalkalibacillus > Halalkalibacillus sediminis. Next base: position 723,284 of record NZ_PJNH01000001.1, on the reverse strand, counting down.
AGCTTTGAAAAGATTGCGATGGGACTTCTATCTTTCATGCCTGAAGAGAAAGAAGTAAAAAAACTACAGACGACAATCAAAGAATATGAATCAAACGATTCCTGGAAACTGTTCTTGTGGAAAGAAGAAGATATATTAGGAGCAATTGGTGTACGATTAGAAGATGAAAAGATGGTGGTTCAACATATAAGTGTTACCCCATCACATCGAGGTCAGGGAATAGGTAAGAAAATGGTTCAGGCAGTCAAAGAGCAATATGATTCAAAATATATCATCACTGCCAACGAAAACACTGAACGATTTTTTCAGAGTTGTGATAAATAAATTAAGAAGACCATTCATGGAATTAATCCACGAATGGTCTTTTTTTATTTTTAGGCTCTGTTAAAGAGTTGTTGATATTCGCTTAAATAGAACAAGAGTTCTGCTATGAAGTTAGCAAAGATGAGTTGGTGATGACTGTGAGAGCAACCGATATCCTTAAAGCCATTCAAAAACTTAATCCAGGGGAAAAACATCGTTTACGGTATTAGAAAGCATCCAAAATCAGCGAAATGAAGTCACAATGATCGATATAATATTAAAACGGATCTAATTCCAAATATAGAAACAAATGATACACTAAGATTATCTAAGTTTACTGTATAAAGTTTTTTTCTTTATTCAACTAACGGGCCGTTTAGTTTAACAGAGTTTAAGAAAATGGGGTGAATTATGATGAGTAAATTTCCAAAATGGTTTTGGTTTTCTATCGTGACTTTTATTATAATTTCGTGGCTCTTTTCTGTTGTAGCTCATTTTTCTTCAGAATTCTTAATAGTTAATTTTGACTGGTATGTTGGATATTCGCTTTTTTATTTTGGTTTACTATCTTACCCAATCTTTTTTGTGGTAATGTTAATATCCTTATTTAAAAAGATTGAATTGAACTCAGATGAAAAAGTATGGGCTTTTATATTTTTATTGATTCCATTTGCTACTAATTTGCCAATTTTTAATCCACTTATATTTTTAACGTAACAATAAGAATCGAAATCTTATTCCATTAAAGGGTGCGTTAATTTAATAAGACAATAAAACCAAACAGAACTTCCAGGTTTATGGAAGTTCTGTTTTTCTATAAATATCAATATTAAACTTTAACAGAGCCTTTTTTTATGACATTGAACGATAGGGCTCAAGATGGCGATGGATGATCTTTAGATCTTCAACATTATATTTAATTTTATTGATTCCTTGTTTGCTTGCGTATTCAGTTAATTCTTTCCGCAGGCGATTATCTTTGATAGGCAGATTATAACTTTGATAACTAGCTTCAATTTCTATTGAGTGTTTAATTTTATTACTTAAATTGAGAATCTCAATATAGTCGATACCGATCTTCTCCATCTCGACCTTTTGATTTTTCATTTTTTCGGTAGCGGATGAAATCAATTTGTTTGCACCAACAAAGTTATCTCTTCTTTGATGGTAAAGAGCGACAGCTAATTGGATCAGTCCAACCCATACACTATCTCTTTTGATAGGTTTTTCACTTTTCCATAATTCTTCAAGGACCTCATGGCATTCAAAGTAATCTCTCGTATAATGGAAATGATATAAATATTCTATATAGAGTTTGGGATACATTGTATCAACCTCTCACAAAAGTTAATTTTAGTATGAAGAAATATACTATTTAATTCAACTAACTCTTACATGTAGCCTAATCCCTATTCCTTTCTTCGTTGAGATTTGTTACTATTTGATTAAAGTCATACAGATTATAGAGTTTGAAAAGAGTGAAAAGATGAATGCAGTATATAATGTGAAATTGGATTCGTTCGAAGGGCCATTGGATCTTTTGTTGCACTTGGTCAATCAATATGAAATTGATATATATGACATTCCACTAAAAAAAATTACAGACCAGTACATGTCTTATATTCACGCGATGCAAGATTTACACTTGGATATAGCAAGTGAATATTTGGTAATGGCAGCGACATTGCTGGCTATTAAAAGTCAAATGTTGCTTCCGAAACAAGAACTGGAAGTGGAAGATGAATATGAAGAAGACCCGCGGGATGAACTCATTGAGCGATTGATCGAGTATAAAAAGTATAAGGAAGCATCTACCTTACTGCATCAATTGGAGGCAGAGGGCCATCAGGTACATATGAGGCCTCCAGCAGACCTATCTTCAATCGAACCAACTGTTCAGGTAGAGAAGAGCGATGAATGCAGTGTGGTTGATTTGACAAATGCTTTTCAAAAAGTCCTCAGGAGAAGAAAGTTGATGGAACCGATTGAAACAACTATTCAAAGGCAAGAGATTTCTATCGATGACCGAATGGACGAAATTGTTCGTAAACTCGAGTTGGCAGATCAAGCGATTGAATTCGAACATTTGATGGAGGCGGCGGAACGCTTTCAAATAGTTGCTTCTTTTTTAGCAGTCTTGGAACTGATGAAGTCGATGAGAATTACATGTAAACAGGATAAAAATTTTGAGAATATATATATTGCTTTGGTGGAGGATCATGAATGGAATTAAAACAATTGAAAGGTGTACTTGAAGGGTTGTTATTCGTCTCAGGCGACGAAGGTCTTTCAATTTCACAGATGAAAAAAATTCTTGATGTTGATAAAGAGTCAGTCCACCTCATTTTAGAGGAACTACGATATGAGTATGAAGACAGTCAAAGAGGTCTTGCTATATTAGAACAAAAAGAAATTTATTTTTTAACAACAAAGCCAGAGCATTCTCTTTACCTTGAAAAAATGAAAGAAACCAACTTATCTTCACGATTATCACAAGCGGCATTAGAAACTTTATCAATAATTGCTTATCGACAACCGATAACTAGAGTAGAGATAGAAGATATAAGAGGTGTTAAGTGTGAAGGACCGATTCAAACGCTAGTTTCGAGGATGCTGATAGAAGAAGGCGGAAGAAAAGAGACAAGCGGACGTCCGATTCTCTATCAGACTACGAAAGAATTCCTTACGTTCTTCGGTCTATCATCATTGCAAGATTTACCACCATTACCTGATGAGGATGTGAACCAAGCAGAAGAAGAAGCTGATTTATTTTTTAGTGAAATGGAATAACTAAACATACGAGGTTTCCCAAGGAGGATCTACATTTTAAATGAGCGCAGAGCTAATCGCACAAATCGAATCGATTGATGAACAAATAGCTGCAATTGAGTCAGATTTGACGGATTTTTTGAACCACCAATGTGTTGATACGATACTAGAGGATGAAGAGTTAATCGATGAGGAATATATTCAATCAGTTTTGAAGCAGTTGCGTTTTTTAGAAGTATACTGTTCAGAAGGATGTAAAGCGTTAAGAAAACTTAAGAAGCACGATCACTTAAATCAAGAGATTATTGATAAAGTTTTTAAAGGGATATATTTCAAGTGTGTCACTGAGTTTTTCACTCCAAAAGATGATTTGTGGTATGAAGATAGTCGTGCATCATACGCTGATAAATGTTCAATTGATCTCCAGCATAAGAGTGGGGTGGAGATTGAAGCGTTGATTTGCAAAATTGAGCCGAGATTTCAAACGGTTCGAGAGGAAATCGATTATTTGGAAATTAAATAGTAAATACTTTTTTATACTTTAAGAATGTTTAACTTTGTTAAACGAATAAAGTATGTGAAGAACTAAGGCTTTCGCCATTATAACTTGGCGAGAAGACAAGTTTTTCTCAAGAAGTTGAGTACATTAGTGCTTAACTTCTTTTTTCATATTCAGAGAACTTGTACATATATTGATTATAGTTAACTTTAACAGCTGAAGGAGAAAGGTTACCTATGATCAGATGGTTAGTTATTTTGTCAGTATTGATTTTAATGATACCTCCTATGCAAGTGAGCGCAGATATAGGTGTTTCTGCCAGAAATGCGATCGTAATGGATATGAACACGAAAGAAATACTTTATGAAAAAAATGCTAATGAATCAAGGGAGATTGCTAGTATCACTAAAATACTAACTGCAATCGTAGCTATTGAACAATCTGAACTCGATGATCGGGTGACAATTAGTCCATATGCGTCAAGAATGGCTGGATCGTCTATATATACTAAAGCAGGTCAAGTTTACACTTTAGAGGATTTGGTGAATGGGTTGTTGCTTCGTTCAGGTAATGACGCTGCAGTTGCAATTGCTGAGCATGTAGCGGGTAGTGAGAAAGGCTTTGCTTATCTAATGAATGAGAAAGCACGTTGGATCGGCATGGATAATAGCTCTTTCCAAAATCCACATGGTCTCGATGAAGAAGGTCATTATTCAACTGCGTATGACATGGCTCTATTAACTACTTATGCCATGAATTCGAACGAACAGTTCAAAGAGATATTCGGTCGAAAACAATATCGCTCTGAAAATATAGATTACTCTTGGTTTAATAAAAACAAATTACTACAAAGTTACAGTGATTTTTGCACGGGTGGAAAAACTGGTTACACAGGACAGGCTGGAAGAACACTGGTTTCCACTGCTTCCCATAATGGTGATGATATTGTTGTTGTAACACTCCAGGCTCCAGATGATTGGAATGACCATAGACAATTATATAAATATGCATTCGAAAAGTTAGATAGTGATGAGAATGACGAAAATAGAGATGAGATCTTGAATTTCCCTTCCTTCTTTGATTCATATCGCGATGTTTGGAAACAGTTGAACGGTGTGATGAAATGGTCAATTTAATTTGGGTAGGTCTCGCAGCAATAGGGATTATCTATTCCTTTTTCAACGGAACTGTAGAAGAAGTGAATGAAGTTATTTTCACAAGTGCTGATGAGGCAGTATTCCTGTGTATCAGTTTGGTTAGTATCCTCGTCTTTTGGTTGGGTTTAATGAAAATTGCTGAAGAGGCTGGATTACTTGAAAAATTAGCTCATTTTTTTAAGCCGATTTTTAAGGTGGTATTCCCTGACATTCCTCCAAACCATCCAGCGATGGGTTACATTTTATCTAATTTCTCTGCAAATATTTTCGGGCTTGGAAATGCAGCGACGCCTCTTGGTTTAAAGGCAATGAAAGAAATGAAAAAGTTGAATGGAGATCGGCCGGAAGCTTCTCGGTCGATGATAACCTTCCTAGCCCTGAATACCTCAAGTGTGACACTTATTCCTACTACAGTCTTGGCTATTCGTATGAAGTATGAATCTGTGGCTCCCACAGAAATTGTTGCCCCGACGATCATAGCTACAATGATTTCTACTATAGGAGCTTTGCTAATAGATCGATACTTTTACTATCGCAGAACGCGAGGTGTGATGATGTGATTATACAAATAAGCAATTGGATTATCCCTCTACTGATTCTGACAATCTTGCTATATGGAACTTATAAAAAAGTACCGACCTATGAAAAATTCGTGGAAGGAGGTAAGGAAGGTGTATCGATCGCCGTTTCCTTGCTTCCTTTTTTATTAGGTATGGTCGTTTCTATCAGTATTTTCAGAGCGTCAGGTGCGATGGATGCTTTTGTAGGTTTTCTTTCTCCTCTCTTGCAATTACTGCATGTACCAAGTGAAATCGTTCCTCTTGCTTTGACCAGACCTATATCTGGAACTGCTTCATTAGGGGTAGTTACAGATCTGATTAAAAATGAAGGACCTGATTCTTTCATTGGGAAATTGGCATCAGTCATGCAAGGTAGTACAGACACCACTCTGTATGTGTTGACAGTATATTTTGGTGCAGTCGGTATCAAAAGGATGGGTGACGCGCTTAAAGTTGGACTACTTGCTGACCTTATTGGTATAATAGCGTCGTTAATGATCTGTTATGCGGTGTTCGGATAAGTAGTAAATTTACATCGTTTAATTTATACGTCGAAAGCGTTAACGTAATCTGTTAGCGCTTTTTATGCTATATGTTGATAATAAAGTGAACAAACTAAGAGGTGAATGGAATGACTACAAGCGGAGAACGTTTACAAAAAGTAATCGCTAAAAGTGGGATTACTTCAAGAAGAAAAGCTGAAAAGTTGATTGAAGATGGAAGAGTGAAAGTGAATAAGAAAAAAGTCACTGAACTAGGTACAAAAGTGACAGGGAATGATGTCATCGAAGTTGATGGTGTACCGATCGAGAGAGAAGCACCAAAATATTTCCTCTTGTACAAACCCCGAGGTGTAATTTCTAGTGTCAGTGATGAGAAAGGTCGGAAGGTAGTTACTGATCTCATCAGCGAAGAAATTGAAGAACGCCTATATCCAGTTGGTCGTTTGGACTATGATACTTCCGGAATTCTAATTTTGACAAACGATGGAGATTTCACACAAAAACTGATTCATCCCAAATACGAATTGGATAAAGTATATGTGGCAAAAGTAGACGGTCTATTATCAAAAGAAGAGGTTCTTCAACTGAAAAAAGGTGTCGTTCATGAAGGTGAAAGACTAAAAGCAGTAAAATCTCGAATGTTATCAGCGGATAAGTCTAAAAAGAAATGTATTGTAGAACTGACACTTCATCAAGGTAAGAATAGACAAGTGCGCAGGATGTTCGAAGCCCTCGGTTATAGGATTGATAAATTGAAACGTGAGAGATTCGGTCCAATTACTCTGGAAGGGATGAATCCAGGACAGTACCGTGAACTAAATCCCCACGAGGTTAAACTGCTACTTGAGGAATCACAGCAAAATGTTAAATAATGTTCAAACATCATCATTTGTTACTTTAAGCCAAGTGTTATAATTGCAGTTAAGGAGTGGTCCTTATGAATCCTAAAAAGAAAAAAAGATATATTTTCAGAACTGTAGTCCTTTCGACCTTGGTTCTCACACTGGTTGCGGTGTTGGTAGTGAATGCTCAAAAAGACAACCCGGCACTTACAGAAGGTGATCAAGCACCAAATTTCAAATTGGACCGTTTAGATACTGATGGTTCTATTGAATTAGAAGAATTAAAGGGTAAAGGTGTGATGATTAATTTCTGGGCGACCTATTGTGAACCTTGTAAAAAAGAGATGCCCTACATGGACGAGTTATATCAAGAGTATGAAGAAAAAGGTATTGAAATCATCGCAGTAAGTGTAGATAAAAATGAATTAGTAATTAATAATTTTTATAATCGATTAGATTTAAGTTTTCCAAGTGTACATGACAAAAGCAGTGTGATTATGGATTTATATCAAGTAGTTCCATTGCCTACTTCTTATTTTGTCAATCCTGATGGTTCTATTGAGAGAATCGTAAAAGGACCTCTTACATTGGATCGCTTAGAAACTTACCTGCAAGAAATTGTACCTCAGAGTTAATTTTATCGACTGAAGTTGAGGGGTTTTTTCATGGAAAAAATAAAATGCGAATGCGGACACATCAATCACGAAGGTACGGTTCTTTGTGAAGCATGCGGGAAACCTATCCAGGGGAATCAGCATATTGATGGAAATGATGATCGAAAACTATTAGATATGAGATACGATGGCAGCGCTCGTCGATCGAAGACGTATAAACGAACATTAGTTGATAAGGTATGGGCATGGTTTTCTTCGGTTAAGGTTGGAGTATGGCTGATAGTCGTTGCACTTATAGCTTCAGCTGTAGGTACAATCTATCCTCAGGAACCTCATATCCAATCACCATTACCTGCCGAAGTCTATTATAAAGATGAGTATGGAATGGCTGGTCAGATTTATTACCAATTAGGATTCCATAATTTATATAGTTCATGGTGGTATATTACATTAATCGCTTTGATTGGTATTTCATTGATTATCTGTTCAATTGACCGAGTAGTACCTCTACATAGAGCTTTGAAAAACCAAAGTCCTAAAAGACATGAGGTTTTCATCCGTAGACAGCGATTATTCAGCGAATCAACAAGTGCTACATCAGAAGATCAAAATCGCATGGTAGAAAATCTGAAAAAGAAGCGATATAAAATCACTTCTGAAAACGGCCACATTATGGCTGAGAAAAATCGTTTTTCTCGTTGGGGTCCATACGTTAATCATATTGGTTTGATCATTATATTATTAGCAGCAATTCTTCGCATGTTCCCTTTCTTCTATAGTGAAGGGTACGTGTGGGTTCGAGAAGGAGAAACGAAAATTATCCCTTCTACCCAACAAGAATATTACATCGAGAATAAGGAATTTATTTACGAAACATATGACCGAAACGACGAACGCTTCCAAGAAGCATTAGAAAATGAAGAATTTGATGTCCCGAGTAATTTTCAGACTAATGCAGTGGTCTACAAAGTAAAAGGGGACACAATAGCTGGGCAAGAACCTGAATTGGAACCTGTATCTGAAGGAGAGATTCGTTTGAACCAGCCATTAACTTTTGATGGTTATTCAATCTTCCAAGCAGGTTCACAAATACAAAGTGAATATGCATCCATTGAACTTGAATTGAGTGATGCTGAAGGAAATGCAATCAAAGAATTTGAATATGATACAGGAGAAGCTCCTCAAAAAATTGATTTGGGCGATGGTTACCAAATGGAAGTGGAAGAGTGGTATCCACAATTCACTATCACAGATGAAGGAGCATCATCCGACTCGAAATATCCACGGAATCCGGGGATCATCTTTAATTTGAGTGGACCTGAAAATGAAGATGGTGAACGCTTCTTTTACTTAGAACAAGAAGTTTTACCACTTTCTGAAGGTGGGGTTTATGATGTATCATACTCTGACTCTGAATTAATTACAGCATCCGGTCTTTCAGTGAAAAAAGACCGGACTTTATGGATGTTTGGATTAGGTGCAGCAATCTTCTTGATCGGTGTGAGTCAAGGTCTATACTGGCACCACCGACGTATCTGGATTCAGCCAAAAGAAAAAGGAATTCTTCTAGCTGCACACACGAACAAGAATTGGCATGGAATCAAGCAAGATATCGAACAATCAATCGAAAAAACCAAAATTAATATGACGGAAGATCAACAGGAATTAAAGGAATAAGGAGGGACTATTATGGATTTAGTACAACTAAGTAGTAACTTTTTGTACGGGGCATTTATTGCTTATTTGGTAGCTACTATGTTTTTCGGGGCTACCATAGGAAATAAACGTTCTGCAAATATGAAGTCTAAAGCTGCAAAAATCGCTATTTCAATTACCATCATAGGTTTTCTATCACAACTTGTATTTTTTATCGTAAGGTGGATAGCTTCTGGACATGCTCCCGTAAGCAATATGTTTGAATTCATTGCATTTTTTGGGATGATGATGGTATTAGGGTTTATCATTATATATTTCATTTATAGAGAAACTGTGATGGGACTCTTTGCTTTACCAATTGCCACACTAATCATCGGTTATGGTAGCATGTTCCCAAGAGAATTATCACCATTGGTTCCTTCTTTACAATCTCATTGGTTGTACATTCATGTAACTACAGTCTCTTTAGGTGAAGCAATTCTTTCAATCAGTTTTATCGCAGGATTGATTTATTTGCTCATCACGGTGAATCAGTCAGTTCGTTCTAAAGAGACTTTTTGGTTGGAATTCATTTTATATTCCATTTGTGCGACGCTGGCGTTTATTATTTTGTCCACGTCGTTCAGTGTGATGAATTATGAAGTTGAATTTACACAGATGATAGATGGAGGAGAACGTCAGACATCTTATGAGTTACCAACATTATTCGAACCACATGATTCAGAAGTATTAACTGAAGGTGCATTTACAACTGGAATAGAAACTCCAGGGTGGATGAATGGTGCAGACGCTGGACGTAAACTGAATAGCTTTGTTTGGTCGATTTTAGGTGGACTTATTTTATACGGATTTTTACGGCTCATCTTACGGAAACGTGTGGGAGCAAGTTTACAGCCTTTCTTCATTAAGATGAACCCTGATCGTGTAGATGAAATCATGTATCGTGCTGTATCTATCGGGTTTCCGGTGTTCTTCCTTGGTGGCTTAGTATTTGCAGCTATATGGGCAGAACAGGCCTGGGGTCGTTTCTGGGGATGGGACCCTAAAGAAGTATGGGCACTAGTTACATTCCTTTTCTATGCAGCCTTTCTTCATCTGCGTCTTGCAAGAGGCTGGCATGGTAAAAAATCTGCTTGGTTAGCAGTTATTGGCTTTGCAATCATCATGATTAACTTGATTGTGGTCAACCTAGTTATTTCAGGGTTACACTCTTACGCTTAAATCGTTTGATCAGTTAAAGGAGCTGTTGCGAAATGTCTGAAGAAGCAAAAATTTTAGTAGTGGATGATGAAGAACGAATTCGTCGATTATTAAAACTATATCTATCAAGAGAAGGTTATGAGATCGAGGAGGCTGCCGATGGACAAGAAGCATTGTCAATGTCTTTAGCTACAGATTATGATGCTATTTTACTTGATTTAATGCTACCAGAGATGGATGGGGTTGAAGTATGCACTAAACTCAGAGAACAAAAAGCTACCCCTGTCATCATGCTCACAGCTAAAGGAGAAGAATCGAACCGCGTCCAAGGATTTGAAGTAGGTGCTGATGATTATATCGTTAAGCCTTTCAGTCCAAGGGAAGTTGTATTACGTGTTAAAGCACTACTAAGACGCTCTTCTGCAACGAAGTTTCTTAAGACTGAATCAGATTCACATGACGTTTTAGTATATCCGCATTTATCAATAGATAAGGATGCTCATCGTGTACTGGCGGATGATACAGAAGTGAATTTGACTCCTAAAGAATATGAGTTACTTTATTATTTAGCTAAAACACCTGATAAAGTTTTTGACCGAGAAGAACTCCTCAAGGAAGTGTGGGAGTATGAATTCTTTGGCGACCTAAGAACTGTTGATACTCATGTGAAAAGACTAAGAGAAAAATTGAATAAAGTATCCGAAGATGCAGCTAAAATGATTGTGACCGTATGGGGTGTCGGATATAAATTCGAGGTAAATGAGTAAACATGTTTTGGAAAAGTGTTGTTTTCAAGCTTTGGTTTACCATCATTTTATTAGTAGCTTTCATTCTTATGATTGTAACGGTCTTACTTTTAGAGTTCTTTGAAAACTTCTATGTAAATGAAGCCGAAGAAAACCTATTGAATCAAGCTGGTAATGTTGCGACCGTTCTGCATGAACATGATGATGAAACATTGCAAATGGAAACAATTGATCAGTTGATGGACCCATCAACCCAATTGACCATTTTCTTCAATGAACACCGCTATTGGCAGAATGAGGCTACCTCTGAAGAAAATGGAGCGATCGATCCAAGCTGGTTCATCTCAAATGAAAAAATTAATCAGGTATTGAATGAAAGAGAAGAAGTGAAGAAAATCACAACTTTTGAAGGTTCTGATACTGAATTAGTTGTAGTGGGTACACCAACTTTAGACGGTGAAGGTGCTGTTTATGTATACCAATCATTAGATGTTGTCCAAGAAACAACCACTCACGCTACAAAATTAATTCTTATCACGGCCACAATCGCCATTATCTTGACAACTGTATTCGCATTCTTCTTGTCAAATCGAATTACAGCTCCATTAATAAAAATGAGAAAAGCAGCATCAGAACTATCCCGTGGTGAATTCCACACTAAAGTTCCAGTTTTGACTTATGATGAAATTGGTGAACTAGCCAATTCTTTCAATAGAATGAGAAGGCAGTTAAATTTTCATATTACAGCATTGAATCAAGAAAAGTCACAGCTTTCAAGTATATTGAAATCTATGGCTGATGGTGTTGTAACTGTCAATCGAAAAAACGAAATCATGCTTATTAATCCACCAGCTGAACAGTTTTTGGAACGTTTCGCTTTTGAGAATGAACAAGATTCTCTAGACTTGCCTAAAGAGATCCAAGAAGATTTTGATAAAGTACTCCGAAATGAACAAGAAATCTTAAAAGAAGTCACTACTCAAGGTAGAGTGTTTGTTTTAGTCATGACTCCTCTGTACAATGAATCAGTTATTAGAGGTGTAGTGACAATCATTCGCGATATGACTGAAGAGAGACAATTAGATAAATTGAGGAAGGACTTTCTCGCTAATGTGTCTCACGAACTAAGAACTCCGATTTCCATGATGCAAGGATACTCTGAAGCGATTGTAGATGACGTAGCCGAAACGAAAGAGGAAAAGCAGGAGCTCGCCCAAATTATTTACGAAGAATCACTTCGGATGGGGCGTCTAGTCAATGATTTGTTGGATTTGGCTCGGATGGAAGCCGGTCATATTCATCTTAATCGTGAAAAAGTGCCACTTAAACCGTTTATCGATCGCATATCAAAAAAATTCACATCGATTGCGTCAGAACAACAAGTTGATTTGAAAACTGATTTTCAAGCTCCGCATGAATTTATTCATTTCGATCCTGACCGCTTGGAACAAGTGATGACTAATTTAATTGATAATGCTTTACGTCACACTCCTTCTGATGGCACCGTTTCAGTCATCGTAGAAGGTGATAAAGATGATTTAGTTGTACATGTGCATGACAATGGAAGCGGAATATCTGAAGAAGATTTACCATTTATATTTGAGCGTTTCTATAAGAGCGATAAAGCACGTACAAGGAATTCGGAAAAGAAAGGTACTGGTTTAGGTTTATCCATTACGAAACACATCATAGAAGCACATGGTGGAAATATCTATGCGAAGAGTAAAGTAGATGAAGGTACGACTTTTACTTTTTCTTTGCCATTATACAATGACCAAATACAAGAAGGATAATCTATTTTGATAATCCTTCTTGTATTTTTTTATAAAAGGCTGTAACTTTTTATTAAAGAATACGACTAATTAGATGAACTGGGGGCTCAAAGATGAAGGATATCTTTCAAGAGCTATATGACCAATACCATCATGATCTATACAAATTTATCTTCTATATGGTTAAGGAAAAAGTGACAACAGAAGACATATTACAAGAAGTTTATATAAAAGTGTTGAACTCTTACGATACTTATCAAGGTAAAAGTAGTAAAAAGACATGGTTATTTTCAATTGCAAAACACGTTACAATTGACCATTTCAGAAAACAAGGTAGGCGGAAGCAATATTCCGACCAATACTTTGATATTCAAGAAAGTGGAGAACGATTAAGAGACACGGAACCTTTGCCAGAAGAAATTGCTGAAACGAATGAATCAATGAGGCAACTTTATCTGGCGCTAGAAGAGTGTTCTGAAGACCAAAAAATGGTTACAATATTGCGTTACATACAAGATCTCTCAATAAGAGAAACAGCTGAAATCCTTAATTGGTCTACAAGCAAAGTCAAGACTACTCAGCATAGAGCATTAAAGCAACTACAGGCAACTATGAACCAGAAGGAGGGCATGAATGATGAGTCATAAATCAGAAAAAGATATTGAAAAATTACTATCTGAAATGCCCGATATTAAGGATGATCAATCATTTGATACGTATTACCAAAATGTAGCGAATCAAGTGGATAATAAGCCTAAGAAAAATCGACCAAAGAGAGGTTTCTATTTCCCGGCTCTTGTAACCGCAGCTGTTTTACTCTTGTCATTCATGGTAGCTATGCCTTTCCTTAGCCAAGATGAAGCTGGGGATGAAATGAGTACGAATGAGGCAAGTATGGAAGATTCAGATATGGAGAGTGCAGAGTCTTCTGAGGGCTCAGAGGATTCTAGAGAATTTTCAACAGCTGAAGACGAATCAAGTGAACTGAATGAAGTTCCGTCAGAGGAAAGTGGAGAAGAAGAATTTATGGACTCTGCAAAGCAAGTGATGACGATTGAAGAATTAAATGAAATGGGTCTCACTACTCGTGTAATTCAAGAAGATATAGCTAGGAATCAAGAAGATTGGATTTCATTTTATGCAATGGATGGGCAAGCGAACTACTTAGTACCTCTCACATATGTAAGTGATGGTGAAGGTAAAGAAGCTGAGTTTAATAACGCACAGACCAAAATTGAAGTTGATGGTTTGTTCACGAATATCTTTCAGTATGCTGAGTACATCGGTCAAAATAGTGAGAATGAACCACTGATTGAAGTGAATGATGAGGAAATGAGGCAGGTAGGTGGATCTGCTTTGGAAACTGGGTTAATCGATTCTATTCATGCTTTCTATGGGGACCTAGGCTATGAACAAGTAAGTTATCAAAATAAAGAGGGGAATACCCCTTCATTTAGTAATTATGGTGAATTCACTAATTTACCTATATCAGTACGTGAAAATTATTCTTATTTACTGTATGAACCCGAAGATACAGACACAAGTCTACTTTTGCCTGTTCCAGCTGATGACCAATCGGTAGAAGTGGCTTTAGAAGAAATGAAAAATGATAATGAAGATTTTTCTCTGTATGCTACTATACCAAATGAATTCAATTTTGTAGTTCAAAATTCAGACGAAGAAGTATTAGAAATAGGGATAAACGACGAATTTTCGTTCGAATCGACAAATGAGCACATGGTACTGATAGAAGCAATCTTGTTGACAGCTAAGTCTTATGGCTACGAAGCCGTAGTGTTCTCAGTGCAACAAGGTGTGAAAGAAGTAGGTCCTTATCAAATGAACCAACCGATCAAGGTACCTGAATATATCAATCCCATGGAATAAAGAAGGGGTGCTCCGAATCGAGCACCCCTTCAAAATATTTATAACCTATTTGTTTTGGTATCGAGAAATACATTCATCTACTAACTTACTAGCCGCTTCGACGCCTTCCCATTCACCGATTTCGGTCTTTTTACCCTGAAGATCTTTATACGTTTGGAAGAAGTGAGAGATCTCGTCCAATTTGTGTTGAGGGATATCGTCTAATGAATGAATATCCTTAAAACGTGGATCCTCTACTGGAACTGCTAATAGTTTTTGATCTTCTTCACCGTCATCGATCATGTTTAGGAATCCGATGACACGAGATTCAATTACACACCCTGGGAATGTTGGATTAGTAACCAATACCAAAGCATCTAATGGATCGTTATCCAATGCTAGCGTTTCATCGATATAACCATATTCAGCTGGATAGAACATAGATGAGAATAATACTCGGTCCAGTTTGAATACACCTTTTTCTTTATCAAATTCATATTTGTTCTGGCTTCCCGTAGGGATTTCAACTAATACATCAATAATTTTATTGTTCGCCACAATACATCCTCCTAAAACGATTTGTCGATTATCTATTATAGCAATCTTTATATATTAAGAAAAGAAAGTTTCATGTTAAAATGATTTTAATTGACTATTAAGGTACTTTTAATTCAAAAAGTTGGTGAAATTGATGAATGAAATGGATCTACGGGTTTTATTATCTCCAAAAATTCGTATCATTCGAGCTGAATATCAATACAACCAAGAAGAAATGGCTGAAATTCTGGGAATCTCGAAGAAAACATTAGTACAGATAGAAAAAGAACGAATTATAGCAAGTTGGCCAGTAGTAATTACATTCGGGGCAATGTTTCGGGAGAGTTCTATTTTACAGCAAACACTAGGAGAAGAAGATATAATCGAAATTTTTCAGTTAGTTGGTAGATCTAAGATTGAATTTGAAAAACAAAAAACGATGGGTGGAAAAGTTTGGTGGTCTAATTTAAAAGAAAGAGAAGGCTTTTTCATTCAACAGAATATTATTAGTAAACACTATCGTGTTGTGGACCAACATGATTTTAGATACATGAGTACCTTCAAGGAAGATGAGGCGAAGGATTTTCTAGAAAGATTGATTAAATCGAATCAGTCATATTCAAGGGGAGTCCATCCATTCTCAAAAAAAGAACCAAATTAATTGCGTTTTATTAAGAAGGCAATTAATTTGGTTCTGCATTATTTAAATTTATTTGGGTCTCCTTCAAATGATTCTTCAGATACCCGGATCGATTCGGTAGGACAACCTTCGAAAGCATCTTCTAAATCCTCAATCAGCTCTTCTGGAACTTCAACTGTTCCTGAATTATCATCTATTATATTGTGGGCAACACCTTCGAAGTCATAATCAAATATATCTGGTGCACTTGTTCCACAAGCCCCACAAGCGATACAAGTGTCTTTATCTACAATCGTGAATTTTG
This sequence comes from Halalkalibacillus sediminis, assembly GCF_002844535.1. NCBI lineage: Bacteria > Bacillati > Bacillota > Bacilli > Caryophanales > Bacillaceae > Halalkalibacillus > Halalkalibacillus sediminis. The sequence continues at coordinate 707,316 of NZ_PJNH01000001.1, read as the reverse complement.
CCATGAGTGAAACCTCCTACTATCAATGGCTTCTCTATTAGTCTATTCTAAAGACATAATGAACGAATGTAAAATACTATAAACTAACAAGTGCTTTTTAGAGAAGTTATCAAATTCCTAAGGTGAGTGATATCAATTGACCTTTAAAAAATTGATCTTACATATATGTACTAAAGTAAATAAAGAAAGGTCGCCTTCTGCGGCATATCACGTATTGACAGGAAAAAAATCAGGTCAGACGTTACAAGACATTTCACTTTTCCAAATAGAACATTTTTTTGGACTCTTACCTGACTTGGAAAAGCAAGAAGTCGATTCGGTGGTAGATGAATTAGTCGTTGAGAAAGTGATAACTTTAGATGACGGGATTGTACACATCCAGAAACCGAAACAAATAATATCACTAAATAGCTCGCCTTTCTGTTACCTTAATGGAGAGAAATTTCATCGAGTTGAAAAAGAATTTTATTCATCATTATTGTTATTGACCCAGTCAATATCTCATTTAATTTATAATAAAAATCGTTTTATACCTATCGTGGAAGATCGACGAGTTCAATCAAGAGTCAAACAAATAATAAGCCAGCCGAATAATAATGCTGAATCTTTAGCTGAAAAATTGTATCTAGAGATGCACAGGGTTTTGTTACAGTTACCAGAAGAGGTTTCAAACATGTATTTGAGCTTGATGAGTCGTGAGAATTACATAGGCTTAACCTTCCATCAGCTTGCAGAGAAAAGGCAGGTTAATTTCAGAGATATTCAATTAGAAGTCAGTGGAGTGAACCATTTTATCATGCAGGAAGTTATTGATCATCCTGAAGATTACTCAATTCTCAGGCAACTATTCGATCAAAAGGTTCAAACATTGACGAACTCAGCCTCAATCACGTACGAGTACTTGAAGCAAGATATGGATTTGAACTCTATTGCGAATCTAAGGAACCTGAAGTTAAGTACAATAGAAGACCATGTTGTAGAAATAGCTACAAGGGTACAAACCTTTCAAATTGAAAATTTTATTTCAGATGACACAAAACAAAAGATTATCGAATCAGCAATGGAATTGAAAACCATGAGGTTGAGGTTGATCAAAGAGCATTTAGATGATTCATGCAGTTATTTTCAAATTAGGCTCGTTTTGACTCAGATAGGTGAACTTGAATCGAAGGGGTGATGAAATGCTTCAACAACACGAATTAGAAAAAAAGTTATATGAACATTTTGGTTATGAAAATTTTCGTGAAGGTCAACAAGAAATCATCCAATCTGTTATCAGTGGGAAGCACACATTAGCAACTCTGCCTACTGGAAGTGGTAAATCCATTTGTTATCAATTACCTGCCCTAATCACTCCTGGCTTAACTATTGTCATATCACCTTTAATTTCTTTGATGATCGATCAAGTGAAATGGTTGAAAATGCACCATATTAAATCTGTTGAAGCTATCAACAGTTTCATATCTCCGAAAGAAAAAGAAGAAATTCTAATGAATCTATATCAATTAGATATCTTATATTGTTCTCCTGAAATGCTTCAACAAGAAAAGGTTATGAATCGCTTAAAAAGTATTCATATAAATTACCTGGTGATTGATGAAGCGCATTGTATTTCTCAGTGGGGTCATGAATTCAGAACTGACTATTTACGTTTGAAAGACAGTATAAAAATCCTTGATAACCCTACTGTCCTAGCGTTAAGTGCAACTGCGACTCCAGACATACAACTGGATATACAAGATCAATTAAACGTCGATTTGGAAATGTTGATCAATCCGATGGACCGCGAAAATATTTCCATGCTTGTCGAGGTAGTTGATAGTGACTCAGTGAAAAAACGTATTTTGCTAGATACTTTACAATCATTCAAAGTTCCCACAATGATATACTTTTCCAGTCGAAGCCAAGCGGAAAAAGTGTCTCATTTATTGAATGAAAAATTACCTGACAGGGAAATTTCTTATTACCACGGAGGAATGGAGCAGCGTGATAGATTACAAATTCAGCAGCAGTTCATGAATGATCAGTTAGATATTATCTGCTGTACGAGTGCTTTTGGAATGGGAATCAATAAAGATAATATCCGTCTAATCATCCATTACCATATGCCATCGACTGTAGAGTCATTTATTCAAGAAGTAGGAAGAGCCGGAAGAGACCACCTACATAGTGTAAGTTTACTTTTATACCGGCCTGGTGATGAGAATATTTCCTATCGGTTGTTAGAAAGTGAACTACCAACTCACCAAGAAATCAAAAAAGCTGTAGATGGTTATATTGGTGGAGATAAAGATTTCTCATCTCTGACTGAAACGCAAGCACGATTCCTTGAGTATCAATTGACTCATCGCACTGACGGAAAGCAATTGATGATTGAAAAAATAATTAATTCACGAGACAAGCGAATTATGGTTAAATATAAAAGTGTTCAACAAATGCTAAATTGGGTCTTTAGTGAGAATTGCAGAAGAGAAGAACTATATTCTATCTTTCAATCACATATTAAGCCTACTAGTTTTCCGTGTTGTGAGCATTGTGGATTTCAATTAGAAGAATGGACACCAGAACAAACACTGTATGAAAACCGTTCAATTGACTGGAAAGAACAATTAAAGGTGATATTCAGACAAAGGTGATATTTATGAAAAAGAATAGACAAGCGAAAATCGTAGAACAATTGACCGATCGACAACTTCTATTGAATCTATATTTATCACAAAGTATGTTCCTTTTCGTAGCGATTATTGGTATATGGATTTTCTTTGACTCATTCAGAACATTTTTTCAGTTATTTCAATGGAATCCATCTCAGGTTTTCTTATATGGTATCGTGCCTGCTTTATTAATAGTTATTGTGGATATAGTCTTAATAAAAATATTGCCAAAGAGATTTTTTGATGATGGGGGAATCAATGAAAGAATTTTTTCCATGTTATCCATTCCTCATATATTTCTTATTACATTTATCATTGCTGTATCCGAAGAGTTATTGTTCAGAGGTTTAATTCATACTGAAGCAGGTTATATTATTGCTAGTTTAGTTTTTGCACTTATTCACTATCGATATCTTCACAAGATAGTACTTCTTATATCAGTTTTGTTATTATCTTTTTTAATAGGGTATATGTATGAAATAACGCAAAATCTTCTAGTGCCAATCGTAGCTCATTTCTTCATCGATTTACTGCTAGGAATCTATTATCGACTAAACATGAGGTGATGGATATGACTGAAGAAGCTTTATCAGAAGACAAATGGATTTCTACTACGGAGGATGAAGAAGATATTTATAGTTTACCTCCAAGAAGTAGGAAAAACCAAAGAGAGGTAGAGAATGAAGAAGAGGTAGTTGAACATCCCTCTCTATTCATTCATCGAGTATCGATTCACGTGATCATGGTCTTATTTATTTTATTAACTATCGGAATTCCAATTATTTATAGCTCGATGCTACCATAATAAAGAAAGGAAGAGGCACTCGCCTCTTCCTTTTCTTTATCTAAAAATAAATTTTCTTATCACGTTCTTCTTTAAGTATTTCTACTGCTTCCCTGAATCTTTGTGAATGGACGATCTCTCTTTCGCGTAAGAATTTCAGTCCGTCATTTAAGTCTGGATCATCAGATAAATTGATGATCCATTGATAAGTGGCTCGTGCTTTTTCTTCTGCAGCAATATCTTCATATAAGTCAGCTATCGGATCTCCCTTCGCTTGAATATAAGACGCTGTAAATGGGACCCCAGATGCATTGTGATAAAATAAGGCATTATCATGACTCGCATAGTGTTCAGCTAGACCAGCTTCTTTCATTTGTTCAGGAGTAGCATCCTTGGTTAATTTATAGATCATTGTCGCAATCATTTCTAAATGTGCAAATTCTTCTGTACCAATATCGGTAAGCAAACCGACCACTTTATCCGGGATGGAATACCTCTGATTCAAATAGCGCATGGCAGCCGCTAGTTCCCCATCAGCACCTCCATACTGTTCGACTAAATATTTTGCAAGACGAGGGTTACATTCACTCACTCTCACGGGATATTGCAGTTTCTTCTCGTAATACCACATTATTTAACCTCCCTATACTTGCCACGGCCACGGTGGTGAGTTCCAACTCCATTCGTTCCACACAAAACTTCTTCCAAATTGCATCAAAGGACCGAACTTTTCTTCGAATTGACGTTTATGTTGATGGCTTAGCTCTGCAAAGGAATTGAACTGTTCAAGTGCATAACTATCTTCTGGGTGGGTATCAAGGTATAAGGTCAATTCAACAAGGGTGAAGTCAATTGCTTGGATTTTTTCCATCATTTCATAATATTCTGCTGGAATGGTTTCATTCTTCTTCACGTTCTTGGCCTCCTTTCGGGTAAGGTGAAAAGAGTGCTGGCCAAAGTGTGCCATGATACAGTGCATCTATTGGAGAGAACTGTGGCAGGTTGTAGGGCTGGAAACCCATATATAGATGGGGTGGTGTCTCGTAACTTTTAATTGTAATGGGAGGACAAGGATCTGTTGGACTGATGAATGGATGATAGTATTTGCGGTTACTTTCCACATTTAAACCTCCTTTATGTTCGTTATAAACACTATATGGCTGTATGACTTGTCTCATGTGAGATATGTTTTCGAATAACCCGAATGTTCTTTTGGAATGATGGAAAGAACATCATCGATATGGAATAATAATATAATATGGGTGTACACCTATATCTCATAACACTGAGAAATACGGCTGTAATTAAACTTTAGTGTTTTTAATTATGCTAAGATGCTTTAGAATAGAGGTAAGAGAGAATGGCTTAAATTGCTTTATAAGCACATGCTATTTTGTACAAGGATGCTACATATACTATAGAGAGAACAGTGGAGGTGGTTGCGTGAGGCTAGAGAGAATCAGCGTTAACCAATTCAAAATATTTTTAACTTACGATGATTTGAAAGAAAGAGGTTACACAAAGGAAGAATTGTGGAATAACTTACCTAAAGCCAATCAATTATTTCAAGATATGCTATATGAGGCCTGTGACGAGCTTGACTTTAATCTAGATGGAATGTTGATGGTTCAAGTCCACATGTTGCAAGCACAAGGGATGATTATTCTAGTCACGCAAAATGAAGATTTGAGTGATGATGAGTTCATTGAACTGAAGGTGACGATGGATGAGAGCAAAGAAGTGATGTTTGAAATGGAGAATTTTGAACATGTAATTGAAGTGGCACGTGTTTTCCAAAACCACAAAGCAATTGATACTGCTTTGTTTGCTTATGATGGTTCATATTACATTCAACTGCTCGATGATGATATGGACGACTCAGAAAAGGAGATTATAATATCCATACTTTCTGAATATGGCTCTCCAAGCACCACAACATCTTACTACTTAAAGGAATACGGAACAGTTGTATCAGAACATAATGCATTCCAAATAATCAATCAATATTTTTAGACTAACCAGAGGTGAATTTAGTGAAAATTGCTGTTTTATATGGAGGAACATCTAAAGAAAGAGAAGTATCGTTATCAACTGGTAAGGGAATCATCCAGGCATTGACTGATAACGGCCATGATGTACTTGGGATTGATTTCGATCCAGAACAGATCTTATCTATTATCGAACAGGTAAAAAACGTAGACATGGTTTTCATCGGTTTACATGGTAAACAAGGTGAAGATGGTAGAGTTCAGGGCCTTTTGGATCTTTTGGATATACCTTATGTTGGTTCGGGTGTTTTAGCTTCGTCCCTAGCCATGGATAAATCGAAGGCAAAACAAATATTTGCAACAAAAGATATTCCTGTAGCTAACAGTAAGACGTACTGGGAACAACAAGATCATAACGAAATTTTTAATGATATCGAAAAAGAATTTAAATTCCCATTTGTAATAAAGCCTAACCAAGAAGGATCAACCTTAGGGCTAACTATCGTTCATGAAAAAAGTGAAGTGACAGAAGCTATTCAAATGGGCTTCAAGCATGATACAGAAATAATTGTTGAAGAATATGTTAAGGGTAAAGAACTCACCGTTGCTGTCATAGGTGACAGGGGCGAAGAAAGAGCCCTCCCAATCATAGAAATTGTCCCTAAAAGCAAATACTATGATTATGAATCAAAGTATTCAGAAGGTGGGAGCGATCACATTGTGCCTGCCCTATTGACCGATGACTTGACACAGAAGATACAGGATTATGCAGTTCAAGCTCACCAGGTTTTAGGTTGTGAAACTTACTCTAGAGTGGATTTCATACTTACTGATGATCAAGTACCAGTTATCTTAGAGGTCAACACATTACCTGGAATGACCCCAACAAGCTTATATCCTGATGCTGCTTCAGCGATTGGGATGAGTTACGAAGAGATGATTGAACAGTTCTTGAAGCTGACTTTAAAAGATTAAAACACACCTGCAATTTGTTCAAATAATCGACAATAAATGTTGCATATTCGCTATGAAAATGTATACTAATCATTGAAAGCAATCGTTATAAATGGACGTTTAATTATAGGAGGTAAACGCATGGTAGCCGAAAAACCAGCAGATTCTCAAGAAGAAAGTAAGCCCAATGATGTTTTATCATCAACTCAGCAAGTCATTCAACTAGCTTTAGATAAATTAGGTTATCCAGAGGAAGCATACGAATTAATGAAAGAGCCTATTAGAATGATGACGGTAAGAATCCCAGTTAGAATGGACGATGGGAAAGTCAAGATTTTTACTGGATACCGCGCTCAGCATAATGATGCCGTAGGACCTACTAAAGGTGGGGTTAGGTTCCACCCGAATGTATCTGAGAAGGAAGTTAAGGCACTATCTATTTGGATGAGTCTAAAAGCTGGAATAGTCGATTTACCTTATGGAGGAGGAAAAGGTGGAATTGTTTGCGATCCGAGAAAAATGTCTTTCAGAGAATTGGAAGGTATTAGCCGAGGTTACGTAAGAGCAATTTCTCAAATAGTTGGTCCTACTAAGGACATTCCTGCCCCTGATGTTTTTACCAACTCACAAATCATGGCATGGATGATGGATGAATATAGCCGTATTGATGAATTCAATAACCCTGGATTTATTACAGGTAAACCTATTGTTTTAGGGGGCTCACATGGTAGAGAGTCTGCTACGGCAAAAGGTGTTACTATTTGTATTGAAGAAGCGGCACGCAAAAAAGGAATCGATATTAAAGGTGCACGTGTAAGCGTACAGGGATTCGGAAATGCAGGAAGTTTTCTAGCAAAATTCATGTACGATATGGGCGCAAAAGTCATCGCTATCTCAGATGCAGAGGGTGCTTTACATGACCCGGATGGTCTAGATATCGACTACTTACTCGATCGCCGTGACAGCTTTGGTACTGTAACTAACTTGTTTGAAGATACACTAACTAATCCTGAAATGTTAGAACTTGAAACAGACATACTAGTTCCAGCTGCCATTGAAAATCAAATCACTAAAGAGAATGCACATAATATCAAGGCAGAAATCGTTGTAGAAGCTGCTAACGGACCTACGACGCTTGAAGCGACCAAGATCCTTACAGACCGAGGTATCTTGATTGTGCCGGACGTTCTAGCTTCATCTGGTGGCGTGACAGTTTCTTACTTTGAATGGGTACAGAATAATCAAGGTTACTACTGGAAAGAAGAAGAAGTTCAGGAAAAGCTTCGTGAAGTTTTAGTTAAAGCATTCAACAATGTTTATACGACTTCCCAAAACCGCCAGATTGATATGAGGCTAGCAGCTTATATGGTCGGTGTTCGTAAAATGACAGAAGCATCTCGTTTCAGAGGTTGGATTTAAGGTAAAGTTGTACAAGTTGATAAATACAAAAACATCTCCTATCATTAATCTGGTAGGAGATTTTCCATGTGTACAGGAGTGTATTGAAGATGTTAAGAGAAGAAAAAGTGATAATAATCGGAGCTGGCCCTTGTGGCTTGTCTGCTGCGGTTGAATTGAAAGATAAAGGGATAGACCCACTGATTATAGAAAAAGGGAATGTGGCTAACTCTATTTATAATTATCCAACGCACCAAACCTTTTTTAGTTCAGCGGAAAAGTTGGAAGTAGGCAACTATCCTTTTATTTCTGAAAGACAGAAACCTGTCCGTAATGAAGCGTTAACTTATTATCGTATGGTAGCTGACCGAAGTGATGTTCGGATCAATACTTATGAAACAGTTAAATCAATTGAGCAAAATGAGAATAATTATTCAATATTCACTGAAAATAATATAGGTGATAAAATTTCATATTTAGCCGATGATATAATCATTGCAACTGGATATTATGATCATCCCAACAAATTAGGGGTTGAAGGTGAGGACTTGCCTCATGTATTTCATTATTTCGAAGAGGCTCATCCTTATTTCAATCAAAACGTTGTAGTCATTGGGGGAAAGAATTCCGCAGTAGACGCAGCATTGGAATTAGAAAAGGCAGGAGCAAATGTGACTGTACTTTATAGAGGAAGTGACTATTCCTCCAGCGTCAAACCATGGATTCTCCCTGTATTTGAATCGCTAGTCAATCATGAGAAAATCGAGATGGTTTTTGACGCGGAAATCAAGAAAATAACGACTGAACAAGTGATTTTTGAACAAAATGGAGAAACTCGACAAGTCTCCAGTGATTTTATTTTTGCGATGGTGGGCTATCATCCTGATCAAACCTTTTTAGAAGCAGTCGGGATTGAAATCGACTTTGAAACAGGTCGACCTTATTTTGATCATCAAACAATGGAAACGAATGTTACAAACATCTACATCGCAGGTGTCATTGCTGCTGGGTACAATAACAATGAAATTTTTATCGAGAATGGTAGGCATCATGGGTTAAAAATAGCTAACCATATTCAATCTAAAAGAAAACATGGTGAAAAATTATGAAAAAAGTGATCCTTTTGACAACAGGTGGTACTATTGCAAGTAAACCAAATGAGAACAGTGGTAAACTTTCTTCTGGTGCAATGACTGGTGAAGAGCTTGCTTCTAAATGTGACCTACCGAAGGATATCGATGTAATCATCGATTCTGCCTTTCAGAAACCAAGTGTACATTTAACCGCTAATGATTGGTTGAAGTTAAAGGACAAAATCGAAACTTACTTTGAAGACGAGACGGTTGATGGAATTGTAGTTACTCACGGTACTGACACCATCGAAGAAACTGCTTATTTTTTGGATTTGACTATTAGCGATAGTCGACCTGTCATTGTTACGGGATCGCAACGGTCGATTGCTGATCTTGGTAGTGACGTTTACGTCAATCTACGTCATGCTATTTATTCAGCATGTAGTGAAGATCTGATGGATGTTGGGACGGCAGTTGTTTTCAATGAGAGAATATTTGCTGCTAAATATGTTAAAAAAGAACACGCCAGTAACATCCAAGGCTTCAACTCATTTGGATTTGGTTATTTAGGGATCATCGATAATGATGAAGTTCAAATCTTTCAAAAACCAATTAAACGAGAAACATATCAGTTAATTGCTGATTTACCTAAGGTGGATATAGTAAAATGTTATACGGATGCAGATGGACGGGTAATTGACGCATTACGTGAGTCGGGTAGCAAAGGTATAATCATCGAAGGTGTAGGAAGAGGACAAGTTCCCCCTACAATGATGCCGGCAATTGAACGATGTATTGCAGAAGGAGTAATACTTGTCATAACAACTGCTTCCGAGGAAGGTGCTGTATACCCAACCTATGATTATAGAGGTAGTGCGTTTGATCTCATCAATCAGGGTGTATTACTGGGAAGTGATTATGATAGCAAAAAAGCACGTGTAAAATTAGCTGTCTTATTATCTTCTGGAATAAAAAAATATGAATTTTAATCTTCAATAATTCGATTTGTCAAACTGACCAAAAATTGGTCAGTTTTTTTATTGTCTAAAATAGAATATTCCTTTTCCATCCAACAAAAGATAATCTCAGTAGTTGAATTAGGAGGTTGAATGTGTTGGTAAAACATAAATGTATAAAAATTTGTTTATCTTTCCTTTTTTGTTTTTGCCTATTTAGCTCCCCGATACCTTCAGATGCGTTCAGTGATCAAGTTATTCAGCAAGGGGCAGTCGGTGAAGATGTCATAGAATTGCAAGCAAGACTGAAACATATAGGGTTTTATACAGGAAAAATTGATGGTGTATTCGGATGGGGGACATATTGGGCCGTCAGAAATTTTCAGTATGAGTTTGGAATGGAAATTGATGGTTTAGTTGGGCAATCCACTAAGGACAAACTTACTCGTGCTACCGTTTATGATGAACAAAAAGTAAAAGCACAAATGAATCAAGATGGAGGTTCTGCTAGCACAGGAGGTTCCCAAAGCCAACAAAGCAACCAAAGTGCTAAAAATGTACCAAGCGGATTTTCTCAGAATGATATAAACATTATGGCACAAGCCGTTTATGGAGAAGCCAGAGGTGAGCCCTATGTAGGTCAAGTAGCAGTGGCCGCAGTCATTTTGAATCGTATTAACAGTTCTACATTTCCTGATTCTGTATCAGGAGTCATTTTTGAACCACTAGCTTTTACAGCAGTTGCAGACGGTCAAATTTATATGACGCCAAACGAACAAGCAAAAGAAGCAGTATTAGATGCATTAAATGGATGGGATCCGTCAGGGAACGCTTTGTATTATTTTAACCCTGATACAGCAACATCATCTTGGATATGGGGACGTCCTCAGATTAAAAGAATAGGTAAGCATATCTTTTGTAAGTAGAAAGGAGGTTTTAGAATGATTCGATGGGTCATCATAGTAGTTTTACTCATTGGAGTTATTGGTACGATTGTATGGGGATATGAAGAACACCAAGAGAAAAATGCTGTATTAATCCAGGCAGAGAACAACTATCAAAGAGCATTTCACGACTTAACTTATAGAGTGGATATTCTCAATGAAAAAATTAGTACTGTATTAGCGATGAATACTCCTGACAATATTTCTCCACAGTTAACTGAAATATGGAAAATAACATCAGAAGCCCATGCGGATGTTGGCCAGTTACCTCTGACATTATTGCCGTTTAATAAAACTGAACAATTTTTATCAGACATTGGAGAATTCTCATATCGAGTCGCTATACGTGGTTTAGATTCAGAACCATTGAACGAAGAAGAATTAAGTTTATTAAATGAACTACACGGTCAATCCAATGAAATCAAACGAGAACTCAGAACCGTCCAATCTCAAGTAATCGATAACGGACTAAGATGGATGGATGTTGAACTGGCACTGTCTACAAATGAGCCAGGTGATAATACAATCATTGATGGGTTTAAGACTGTAGAGGAAAACTCAGAACACTATAACGAATATGGGATGCAAAATGGCCTAACTCTTACTGATACTAATAAAGGTGACGAGGAAGTAGAACTAGAAGGAAAAGAACATTCTGAAGAAGATATAAAACAGTTTGTAACAGAAGAATTCGATTTGGATGGTTCCACTGAAATAAAAATCACCGAAACCGGAGAAGGTTCTGATATTCCATACTTCAATGTCTCTTTTAATGATGGTGATCTACATGGGTATGCAGAGGTCACAAAGAAAGGTGCGCATACACTTTCATTTTTATTAAATAGAGATCTACAAGAAGCAACAATCGGTCTTCATGAAGGTCAGACAAAAGCAGAAGAACTTCTCAAGGATATTGGGTTTGAGGACGTAACAGCGAGTGAAAGTGCACAGTATGATCAGGTTGGAATTTATACTTTCGTGTTAGAAAGAGATGATGTACTTTACTATCCAGATTCTATTCGGGTTAAAGTTGCTCTGGATAACGGGGATATCGTCGGACTTGCTGCAAGAGATTATGTGTTGAAATCGAGTCGACCCGAGCGAGAAGAACTTTCTACGAGCATTACTGAGGAAGAAGCAATCGAGGAGTTGAATCCTAATCTTGAGGTTCAGGTAGCTAAACTTGCAGTGATTGACAATGATATTGGTGATGAAGTTCTTTGTTATGAAATAATTGGTACGATCGATGACCGGACATATAGAGTATTCATAAATGCCAATGATGGATTTGAAGAACGAGTCGAAGAACTAAAACAAACGGAAGCAATTTATTAAAAGGGTTTGTTAAAGTTTGGTGTTGATTTCTGGCGAATCGTTTAATGCCGGACGCTTTCTGACGACCGGGATGGACAAATGACGGTGTAGACCACAGGATGCAGCCGGTTTTAGCCGACCCCTAGGAGTCTCACCTTGGTGAGTTCAATTTACGAAGAACGTTAGGTGGCGTCCGGATTGTCGGTAAGCTTCCACCTAGAAATGATTCGTTAAAATCAACAATAATCATTAACTGAGAATTAAAGCTGAAAGCACCTCGAAGTATCATCAGGAAAGGAAAAGATGAAATTATCTTTTCCTTTCTTGTTTTTTTTGACATAATAGTATTAACTGAACATGGAGGGGAATGGTAGTATGTTTTCAGTTGGTATGAAACTTACAATAGAATCCTTTAAAGACGGAGAGGTAGAGGATCGCTTTCAGTGTAAGTTAGTAGAATACAGTTCCAAAAAGCTATTTGTCGATTATCCAGTTAACGAAAGAACTGGTAGAACCGCTTTATTTCTTGAAGGAACTGAATTAAGAGTATCATTTGTCGGTAAAGCAGGTTCTGTCTATTCTTTTCCTGCTGAAATTTTAATGCGTAAAAAAATTAATCAGATACCTACTTTAGTTTTTTCTTATCCTCTAAAAGAAAATCTCAAAAAAATACAGCGTAGAGAATATGTGCGTATTGACACTTCACTAGATGTTGCGATATATTCCGTTGATGAGAATAAACAACCTTTAATAACAAGAACAATTGATATAAGTGGGGGCGGGATTGCTGTTGTTTCTAAAGAACGAAAAGATATCAATTTTGTCTCAGGCGATAAAATTGAAATAACAATGGTACTACCTTTTCAAACCAATGATTATTCTTATTTGACTATCTCAGGCGAAATTATTCGTCATGTTGAACAGCATAAAGATCAGCCACCAAAACTTACTATTAAATTTTTGGACTTGGATGATGATATCCGAGAGCGTATTATAAAATATTGTTTTGACAAACAACTTGAGAGACGTCGTAAATTACATAGCTGACATAGGAGGACTCACATATGAAAATAGCAATAGATGGACCAGCAGCAGCTGGAAAGAGTACAGTTGCAAAACAAATTGCTAAATCACTGAAGTATGTATATATAGATACAGGTGCAATGTATCGTGCACTCACACTTGCTGCACTTGAAAATGGCATTGATTTAGAAGATGAAAACTTACTAGGAGAATTATCGAAAGAAATTGATATCTCTTTTGAAAACTCTGAATCGGGTCAACAAGTTTTCATTGATCATCGCAATGTGACAGAGGAGATCAGAGATCATCAAGTCACCAATAATGTTTCTATTGTTGCTAAACATAAATTTGTTCGGAATGAATTGGTCAATATGCAGAGGCAATTAGCAGAGAAAGGTAACGTTGTAATGGACGGCCGCGACATCGGCACAAATGTTCTTCCTGATGCAGAAAAAAAGTTCTTTCTTATAGCCAGTGTAGACGAGAGGGCAGAAAGAAGACATAAGGAAAATTTAGAAAAAGGTTTCTCTTCAGATATAGAAAGTTTAAAGGATGAAATTAGAAGAAGAGATCAACTCGACTCAGAAAGAGAAACAGATCCATTAGTCATGGCTAGTGACGCTATTGAAATTGATACCACTTCATTGACAATTGAAGAGGTTGTTCAAACCATTCTTGATGCTATTAATACAAAAACGCAGTAGTTAAGGAGCAATCAAATGTTTTATAAATTCGCCAAAAATGTTGTGAAAATAGTTTATAAGTTATTATTTAAAATAAAGGTTATCGGTAAAGAGAATGTTCCTAAAAAAGGTCCAGTCATCATTTGCTCGAACCATATATCCAATTATGACCCACCGATGGTAGGAATTACCTGTCCTAGAGACCTTCACTTCATGGCTAAAGAAGAACTATTCGAAAAGAAATGGCTGAACGTGTTGTTAAACAACTTGAACGCTTTTCCCGTAAAAAGAGGGATGCGTGATCGTAACGCTTTGCGGTTGGGATTAACCAGGTTAAAAGATAATCATGCATTAGGTCTTTTTCCCGAAGGGACAAGAAGTAAGGACGGTCAACTTAAAAGAGGTTTGGCAGGAGCAGGCTTTTTCGCAATGCGCTCCAGTGCTACGGTCATTCCATGTGCTATTATGGGGGAGTACAAGCGAGGGTCTTCAATAAAAGTGATTTACGGTAAACCAATTGAATTCGAATCACTAAAACAGGAGAAGCCTTCCGCACAAACCGTTACTGACGAAATTATGGAAAATATTCAGTCTTTATTAGATGAAAATCGATAAGAATGTTATTATTTAATTATCATATAAATGGTATGATGCAAGATGGTAATGAGGAGGAATCAGTTATGTCTGAGCGTCAAGATGAATTTAGTAATGAAAACATACAAGTTGGAGACCAGGTGAAGGCTACTGTAGTTAAGTTGGAAGATAAACAAGTAGTGGTCGACCTTGGAGCAAAATTCGATGGAATCATCCCGATATCTGAATTATCTCATTTACATGTAGAACATACGAATGAAGTTCTTTCTGAAGGTGATGAGGTAGTTGTCGTCGTTCAAAAAGTTGAAGACGAAGCTATCATTTTGTCCAAAAAAGCAAATGACAGCAAGCAAGCATGGGAAGACCTTGAAAAGAAACTCGAAAGTGGAGAATCTTTTGAAGCAAAAGTGGTGGAAGTGGTTAACGGAGGTTTAGTGGCTGATGTTGGGCTACGAGGTTTCATTCCAGCTTCTCATGTCGAAGTTTATTATGTTGAAGACTTTAGTGAATATAAAGATCAATCCCTTACAGTCAAAGTAATTGAAATGGATGAAAGTAGAAATCGCGTCATTCTTTCTCACAAAGCTGTAACTGAGAAAGAAATGACTGATCGCAAGAAGGAGATTCTTAATAAAATCGAAGCAGGCGATCAAGTCGAGGGTACGGTACAACGTATTACCAATTTTGGTGTGTTTGTAGACATAGGTGGCGTAGATGGACTAATTCACATATCTCAGTTGTCCCATGAACACGTTAATAAAGCTTCAGATGTAGTATCTGAGGGCGACAAAATAAAGGTGAAAGTTCTTTCAGTAGATCGTGACACTGAGAGAATAGCTCTTTCATTGAAAGATACACTTCCAGGACCTTGGGAAGGTATAGAAAACGAAATCTCAAATGGTCAAGTGATCGAAGGCGAAGTAAAACGTCTGGTGAATTTCGGTGCTTTCGTTGAAATTAAGCGTGGTGTCGAAGGTCTTGTGCATATTTCTCAAATCGCTAAAGAACATATCGGCACACCTCAAGAGGTATTGAAGGAAGGCCAAAAGGTTCAAGTGAAGGTACTTGATGTTAATGAGAAAAATAAGCGACTTTCATTAAGTATTAAAGAAGTGGAAGAAGATAGAGAAAGTTCTGAGTTAAAACAATATCAAAAAGACCAAGAAGACGACCAAGCATTCCAACTTGGTGATCTAATTGGTGATCAATTAAAGAATTATAAGAAATAATGCATTAGTATTTTCAACTGTGATTACAAGAGAGAAAGTGGCAGAGACGCCACTTTTTCTTTATGAATATAGGATGAATTCCTAATCATTGAAAATGCTATGATTGTATTAGGAAATTAGCAGAGGGAATGAACATTATGAGAAAATCAGTCGTAGCCATCGTAGGTCGACCAAATGTCGGAAAGTCAACAATATTTAATCGCCTAGTGGGTGAAAGAATTTCAATCGTCGAGGATACTCCAGGAGTAACTAGAGATCGTATATATGCAGATGCAGAGTGGTTGAACCATTCATTCAATCTTATTGACACTGGCGGTATCGACCTGAGTGATGAACCGTTGTTAGTTCAAGTAAGAGAGCAAGCTGAAGTTGCTATCAACGAAGCAGACGTCATCATTTTTCTAGTTAACGGTAGAGACGGAATTACTGGGGCAGATGAGGAAGTGGCTAAATTACTTTTCAAGTCTAACAAACCCGTCATTCTAGCTGTAAACAAAGTGGATAACTTTGAAATGCATGAACTCTTGTATGAGTTTTACTCTCTTGGAATGGGACAACCTTTTCCTATCTCAGGAACTCATGGATTAGGGCTAGGAGACATGTTGGATGAGGTAGTGAAACATTTTCCTACTGATCGAGAAGACGATTTGGATGAAGAGCGCATTTATTTTTCATTAATTGGACGACCGAATGTAGGAAAGTCTTCTTTAGTCAATGCAATGCTTGGTGAAGAACGTGTCATCGTCAGTGATATGGCAGGAACAACAAAAGATGCTATTGATACATCTTTTTCTCGTGATGATTGGGACTTTACCATTATTGATACTGCAGGGATGAGAAAAAGAGGTAAGATTTACGAAAATACCGAAAAATATAGTCAACTAAGGGCTCTTAAGGCAATCGAAAGATCAAGTGTCGTTTTAGTCGTGATTGATGCTGATACTGGGATCATCGAACAAGACAAGAAGATTGCTGGTTATGCTCACGAGGCTGGTAAAGCAATTGTGATTGTAGTCAACAAATGGGATACAGTTGAAAAAGAACAAGATTCTATGAAAAAGTTCGAACAAGAAGTGAGAAAGCATTTTCAATTCTTAAGTTACGCACCTGTAGTGTTTTTATCTGCCATGACAAAGAAACGTATTCACACATTATTACCAGAAGTCATCAGAGCAGCTGAAAACCATTCTAAAAGAGTGCAGACCAATTTGCTGAATGAAGTGATAGAGGATTCATTAGCAATCAATCCTGCACCATCCATCAAAGGTCAAAAGCTTAAAATCTTATATGCGACACAAGTGTCAATTAAACCACCGACCTTTGTTGTATTCGTAAACGACCCAACATTAATGCACTTTACTTATGAAAGATTTTTAGAAAACAGAATACGTGAAGCTTTCGGTTTTGATGGTACACCAATTAAGATTTTTGCTAGAAGAAGAAATTAATATTACGAGGTGAAGAAATGTCGAAAGTAGCAGTATTAGGCGCAGGGAGCTGGGGAACAGCCTTAGCTTCAGTCCTTGCAGATAATAACCATGATGTACGTTTATGGTCCCACAGAGAGGATCAAGCACAAGAAATCAATGATCATCATACAAATAAAAAATACTTACCTGATCTCAATCTATCTGAGAATATAATGGGTTATTCTGATATGGAAGCTGCTGTGGAAGATGTCTCTGCCATTTTAGTAGTTGTACCTACTAAGGCAATCAGAGATGTTTGTAAACAATTAAAACATTTAATGACAGACGATCAAATACTGATTCACGCTGCAAAGGGTATCGAGCCAGAAACTCATAAAAGGATATCTGAAATGATGACCGATGAACTCGGTAATGAAAGAGGCAATAAAATTGTTGTCTTAGCTGGTCCTAGTCATGCTGAAGAGGTGGCAAAACGTCAGCCAACCACAGTTACAGTCTCTTCTTATGACCTTGGGCAAGCAGAAGCTGCTCAAGATTTATTCATGAATGATCGCTTTCGTGTGTATACCAACAGTGATTTAGTTGGGGTTGAGATTGGTGGAGCATTGAAAAATATAATCGCGCTTGGTGCAGGAATCTCCGATGGTCTTGGTTACGGAGATAATGCGAAGGCCGCATTAATTACACGTGGTTTGACTGAGATTGCTCGTTTGGGTGGAAAGATGGACGCTAACCCATTAACTTTCGCAGGACTGACAGGTGTTGGAGATTTGATTGTTACTTGTACTAGTCAGCACAGTCGGAACTGGCGAGCAGGTAATATGTTAGGAAAAGGCTATGTTCTTGACGATGTTTTAGAACAGATGGGTATGGTTGTAGAAGGTGTTCGAACCACCAAAGCAGTATATCAATTGTCTAGGAAGATAAGTGTAGATATGCCTATTACACAAGGATTATATGAACTGTTATTTCATGAAAAAGACCCTAAACAAGTGGTCGACCAGTTAATGAACCGTGGTAAAACAAATGAAATGGAAGATTTAGCCTTCATTCTGAAAAAGACGGATGAATAAATCTTAGCTTTCATTAGATTATTTTCAAAAATTAATTCATAAGCACACAACAGCTCCACTCGAATGCATATAGTATTACGAATGCAATCCGAGGGAGGAGCGTTAAGTGAATCAAGAATTTCAACAATCCATTTTTAAACACCTAAACAAGAAAGCGAATATTTCTCCACATGAGATAATTCAGGTCGCTCAATCTGTTCAAAATGCAGATTTTTCTGATGAGCGGACTGTAAGAAAACTTGTTCGTCAATTAGCACAAATGGCGAACAAACCAATGGATCAATCCAAGGAAGACAGAATCGTAGAAATGATTACGAAAAACAATAAGTCAATTGATCAGAACACGTTGCAGCAAATTTTCAAAAAATAAATTTTCAATGACCTATACGACGAACAATAATAACTACTAAATGAGTTACTTGAAAAACGAGGAAAAGGCTTAAGAGGTGTCTGCCCTGCACCTCTTTTTTTATATGGGAATGATTTATAAATAAATATTCAAAAAATGTTCTAGTTTTAAATTTATACAATTGTTTAATGTATGCTATAATTTGAGCGCACTCGTATTATAGAAGGGAAGAGTCTGATGAGTGAACCATTATTAAGAATGTACATATCGTTTGTAGGAATTATTCTATTATTTGCTTCTGTAGGTTTAATCTTATTAGCAAGACATAAATTGAAAGGTTTTCTAAGCGTAATTACAGGAATCATCGCTTATTTATTTATGCTGGTCGGTGGTTTCATCATTATATTCATCACCCTTAGTGGACCTACCGAATAGAGGTGGACAAACCTATGAAAAAAATAGTTTTAACATTGTTGCCATTAACCATATTCCTAAGTGGTTGTCTATATCCCAATAACGAATTGAGAGAGAATCAATTTACTAATGATCAACAATTAGAACAAGTACAAGATGCAGTAAAAACATATCAAGAGCAGAATAACGGCTTATTACCTATTCAAACAAGAGATGATGATACTCCACTGTTCATTAAATACCCAGTTGATTTTAATACATTAAGAAATCAGAATTTAATCGGATCTACTCCTGGCAACGCATATGAAAAAGGCGGAGTATACTCCTATGTTATAATCGACCCGGAAGAGGAGGCTACTGTGAAAGTTGCCGATGCACGTGTCACTCAACATTTACGTTCCGTTATTTATGACGTAACTGTTTATAAAAAAAGAAATGGAAGCCCGCCCTACGGAGAACAAGTGGGGGAAGGGCATTATATGATTAACGAGGAACGTTTGAATACCAACCATGAAACCACAGTCTCAAGCCCATATTCCGATATGGAGTTGGATATAATTGTAAACGTTCAGGGGGATGTGTTGATAGACTATCGACCTGAGGTTTACCAATTGATTGAAAATGAAGGTATAGAAAAATACTCGGGAGATCTAAGGTACTTGCTTATGGAATACCACCCGATGGTACCTGTATACTCTTCTCCTATGGTATTGGAAGACGGAGAAATAGAATTTACGAATGAAGTTGAATAAAGCTCATACAATGATAGAGGTTCCAATTAACTATTGGAATCTCTATTTTTTTTACTTTAAGAATGTTTAACTTCAATAGAGGGTTAAAGTATGTGAAAAACAAAGGCTTTCGCTATTAAGGTTTGGCGATAAGCCAAGTTTTTCTCAATATTTAAGTCATAAATGAATAGGACAACTGCATAGATTTATAATGCAAATCAATTTAGCTACGATATCGTATCTAGGTCGGAGGGATAGTATGGAAAGTAACCATGTGTTTCATGACATATCGAAACGTACGAACGGTGACATTTATTTAGGTGTAGTAGGAGCGGTGAGAACGGGCAAGTCCACGTTTATTAAAAAGTTCATGGACCTCATAGTCATCCCAAACATAGAAGATGAACAAGAGCGTGATCGTGCCAAAGATGAGTTACCTCAAAGTGCAGCTGGAAGAACAATCATGACAACTGAGCCAAAGTTTGTTCCTAACCAAGCAGTCGAGTTAAATGTTGGGGATGGACTAGATGTAAAGGTTCGCCTAGTTGATTGTGTTGGTTACACGGTAGGCAGTGCAAAAGGGTATGAGGATGAGAATGGTCCTCGTATGATTCATACACCTTGGTATGAGGAAGCAATTCCTTTTCATGACGCAGCTGAAATCGGTACAAGAAAAGTAATTCAGGAACATTCTACTATCGGAATAGTAGTAACAACTGATGGATCTTTCGGTGATATTCCTCGTGAGGATTATTTGGAAGCCGAGAGGAAAGTAGTAGAGGAATTAAAAGAAGTTGGTAAGCCATTCATTATGGTTTTGAACTCAAGTCATCCTCGTGAAATGGAAACAGTTGAGCTAAGAAATGAATTAGCTGAAGAATATGACATTCCAGTTCTCCCTGTCTCAGTAGAAAACTTGAATGAAAATGATGTTAACAACATCTTAAGAGAGGCCCTTTATGAGTTCCCAGTACTAGAAGTAAATGTGAACCTTCCTAGCTGGGTTATGGCTCTTAAAGAAGATCACTGGTTACGTCAGCAGTTCCAAGATTCCATTCAGAACACGGTACAAAATATTCGTCGTTTAAGAGATGTAGACCGAGTCGTTGGGGACTTCTTTGAATACGAATTTATATCGGATGCAAGAATGTCTGGAATGGAATTAGGCGAGGGAGTTGCCGAAATCGATCTTCACGCATCAGATGATTTATACGATCAAGTATTAAAAGAAATCGTTGGTGTAGAAATCAGAGGGAAGGATCACCTGATTGAATTGCTTCAAGATTATGCAGATGCAAAAAGAGAGTATGACCAAGTAGCGGACGCACTTTCCATGGTTAAACAAACAGGATACGGTATTGCAAGTCCTACTCTAGAAGATATGCGCTTAGAAGAGCCAGAAATTATTCGCCAGGGTTCTAGATTCGGCGTAAGATTAAAAGCAGTCGCACCTTCCATTCACATGATAAAGGTCGATGTAGAATCAGAATTTGCGCCGATCATCGGTACTGAGAAGCAAAGTGAAGAACTCGTAAGATATCTGATGCAAGACTTTGAAGAAGATCCATTATCAATTTGGAAATCAGATATATTCGGAAGATCACTCAACTCGATTGTACGAGAAGGCATTCATGCTAAATTGACTCTGATGCCAGAAAATGCACGCTACAAATTAAAAGATACTTTAGAGCGAATGATCAACGATGGCAGTGGCAGTCTCATTGCGATCATACTGTAAAACCCTTAATAACGATAAAAATAAAATATCCAACAATTAAAAGCGACTTCTTAGGTCGCTTTTTTATTTGGCACAATTTATAACAGTATAAAAAATGAGGAATTTAACAGAAAACATCTGATTAGCTGTGGCAATTTAATAAAAATCCTTGTGTATTCCAGCCTTTTCCTACACAATTAGGTAGTCTAAAATGAATGGTAATTCAGCTAATTAAGCTGAATTTTCACTAAAATGTAAGCCTAATGTCTCATAAATGCCGATAAAATACTGATTTAACGCATTTTCTTATTGAAAGTGGTAAACCCTTGTGATAATATGCAGTTACATGAAATAGTAAATTATGCTAAAGTTCGAACAATTTTGATGAGCCTTGTCAATCCAGCATAAATTACTCTTTCATCTTGCATCTCTTACTAATCTTTGTTTAAATGATGGTAAGAATGGGAATAATTGAATGAAGCAAACAACAAGGTAAGTCAACATACTCTTGAGAGGAGGTGAGACGGATGAACAAGACAGATTTAGTAAACTCTGTAGCAGAACAAGCTGATCTTTCTAAGAAAGACGCTTCTAAAGCTGTTGATTCTGTTTTCGAATCAATCACAGGATCATTGAAAAAATCAGAAAAAGTACAATTAATCGGTTTTGGTAACTTTGAAGTACGTGAGCGTTCTGCACGTAAAGGACGTAATCCACAAACAGGTGAGGAAATCAATATACCTGCAAGCAAAGTGCCTGCATTCAAACCTGGTAAAGCCCTTAAAGATGCTGTTAAGTAAGCCATTACATAGGGCTTTAGGAAAAGGAGGGAGCTATTCCCTCCTTTTTTTAATGCAAAAATACGCATCAATCTATTAGCTAATCTTTTGATATCATGCTACAATACTTGATGGAGAGGGATTCTACGCATTAATAATTACTAAAAAATGGTGATAAAATGAAAGCTACACAAACCCCAGAAGAAATCAGGGAAAGCTTTATTAACACAAGAAAACATAATTACATCCAATATGCTCTTTATGAGGGGATTGTTACCCATCCACAGATCCATTTTTTGAAAGAGTTATATGATAGAATCAATCACCCTAATAAGGAAGTTGTGTTTGAAGCTTTATTACATATGCAAGCGTCTTTGGATATTCATGATGAGGTCGATTTGAGTTTTGAAGAGTCCCTAACGAACGAACGATTAAAAGTTAATCAACTGAAGGTTCTTGTAGGGGATTATCACAGCTCCATGTTCTATCGCTTATTAGCGCGCTCAAATGAATTATCTGTGATGTATCACTTGATCGATAGTATCAAAAGTGTGAATCAATCAAAGATGTCCATTTTACATAGTTCGTTATCAGATGAAGACGCAATCGATGCATTAGAAAATATTCATATTGGGCTTTTTAATTCTTTAGCTGAATTTTTTCAAATCGATTCTTATAAGTCAAAAATAAAACCTCAGATGGTTGTTCAACTGACTTATGAAAGGCCGCGAAATTTTTGGATTGAATTATTGAAAGAACAGAATTCTGTACAGTTCCAAGAGCGTCTCAACCAAAGGAAAGCTCTGTGGCAGAATAATTAATTACCAGCAGCTTTGAGAGTAGGTATAAAATGAACCAGAATGAGAAGTCTGAAAAGGTACATTCAGTATTTGAAAAAATATATTCTCGTTACGATCGAATGAATTCTATTATATCTTTTAAAAGACATAAAGCTTGGCGTAAAGATGTAATGAAAAAAATGAACGTACATAGTGGGGAAAAATGCCTCGACGTATGTTGTGGAACAGGCGACTGGACCATTGCTCTTGCTAACGAAGTAGGGGAAAATGGACAAGCTATAGGGCTTGATTTCAGTCAAAACATGCTATCAGTAGGTCACCAAAAGAAAAAGGACTTGAAACTAGATCAGGTGAATTTTATTCATGGAGATGCTATGCAGCTTCCATTTGAAGATAATTCATTTGACTATGTAACAATTGGGTTCGGGTTAAGAAACGTGCCTGATTATATGCAAGTAATAAAAGAGATGTACAGAGTAGTCAAACCTGGAGGTAGTGTTGTATGTTTAGAAACGTCACAACCTACTCTCCCAGTTTACAAACAGCTTTATTTCTTTTATTTCAAACATATCATGCCATTATTCGGGAAACTTTTTGCTAAGAGTTACGAAGAATATGCATGGCTCCATGAATCAACTAAAGGGTTTCCAGATAAAGAGACGTTAAGAAAAATGTTTTTAGACGCAGGATTTAAATCCGTGCAAGTGAAAAGTTATGCACTAGGCGCAGCTGCTATGCATTTAGCGAAAAAGTAACCTTAAAACGCTCATAAAATAGGTGGATATCATGAAATTACAATCAGCACTATCATATATCAGTCAAGATATTCAACAAATTGAAAAGCAGATCAAGGAAGTTACACGAACTGAGAGTTCCATGATTCAGGTTGCTTCTCATCATCTGCTTGAAGCAGGTGGTAAAAGAATACGACCTGTATTTGTCTTGCTATCCTCTAAGTTTGGCGACGATTCACAAGAAAATATCATTGATGTTGCAGTTGCCTTAGAATTAATACATATGGCTTCTCTAGTTCATGATGACGTGATCGACCATTCGACAATACGTAGGGGCAAACCTACTGTGAACGCTAAGTGGAATAATAAAACAGCTATGTACACAGGGGATTACGTTTTTGCACGAACTCTAGAACTTTTAAAACCATTTGAAGGCAACCGATTACACAACCTTTTGGCTAATGCCATCCATGAATTATGTATAGGTGAAATTGAACAAATCAGAGATAAATATTCACTCGATCAAAACTGTTTTACATATTTTAAACGAATTAAAAGAAAGACAGCTTTATTAATCGCAACAAGTACTCAATTAGGTGCTGTTGCTGCAAACGCTTCTGAGAATGTCCAACAACACTTATTCCGGTATGGGTATTACATAGGGATGTCTTATCAAATCATCGATGATATACTCGATTTCACAGCTACTGAGAAGCAATTGGGCAAACCAGTCGGTAGTGATTTGATGAATGGTAATTTAACTTTACCGACTTTGTTAGCATTTAAAGATCTGTCTATTTATGAATCTGTGAAAGCCTATTTCAATAACCCTGCTAATGATGCCTATTCTGCTGATATAAATGAAACAATTATTAAAATTAGGGAATCTGAAGCTATTGAACAAGCCTATCAAATGAGTCGTAAATATTTAGATAAAGCATTGCATGAAATATCCTTCTTGCCAGATCAACGTGCTAAGAAATCGCTAAAGCAGATTGCAAATTACTTAGGTAAGAGGCAAACGTAACTAGAAGAAACATTAGAAATTCAAATTGTAATTTCATTAGAACTTTGATAAACTTTTTTTGGCTTAAATAAAATTTAAATAGAGGTGTTAATAATGGAAAGAACATTTATTATGGTAAAACCAGACGGTGTTCAACGTAACTTGATTGGAGATATTGTTGAACGTTTTGAAAAGAAAGGATTCAAATTAGTTGGAGCAAAATTAATGCAGATTCCGACTGAATTAGCAGAAACTCATTATGGTGAGCATTCGGACAAGCCATTCTTCGGAGAATTGGTTGGTTTCATTACTTCCGGACCAGTATTCGCTATGGTTTGGGAAGGTGAGAATGTAATTCTTACTGCAAGAAAAATGATGGGTGCAACTAACCCGACTGAATCTGATGTTGCTACAATCCGTGGTGACTATGGTCTAACAGTAGGTAAAAACGTTATTCACGGATCTGACTCTCCAGAATCAGCTGCAAGAGAGATCGACTTGTTCTTTGATTCAAAAGAGTTAATCTCTTATGAAAAAGATTCAGATAAGTGGACTTACTAATTTCAGATTCAATCCCTGTGTATAATACACAGGGATTTTATTTTACATAACTACAACAATAGCATATGACATCTAACTGAATTATAATAGAAGGACATGGATCAGCTAGGGGAGAAGTAAATGCGAGATGACTATAGTAAATTTATTGACGATATAAAATCAAGAACTGGGATCGATCTTTCTCAATATAAAGAAAAGCAAATGAAACGTAGATTGACGTCACTAAGGGATAAGAAAGGTTTTCAATCTTTCGACAGCTACTTTAAAGAGCTTAAGGTAGATGAATCTTTATTTCATGAATTTTTAGACCGAATGACCATTAATGTATCTGAATTTTACCGAAACAGACAACGGTGGGATGTATTTATTAAAGATATTTTACCAACCTTAATTAAAGGGAATAGAAAACTAAAAATATGGAGTGCAGCATGCTCCACAGGAGAAGAACCTTATACAATCGCCATGATTTTAAGTGATTACTTTCCACTTGAAAACATACATATCCATGCAACTGATATTGACGAGAATGCAATCGAAAGAGCTAAGAAGGGGATCTACCCAGAAAGGTCTTTAAAAGAAATACCCAAAGCCAAAAAAGATAAATTTTTCGAAAAAAATGGGTCATTTTACGAAATTAAAAATGAAATCAAACAATGTGTGTCATTTAAAAAACACAATTTACTCGCTGATAGTTATGAGAGCTCTTACGACTTTATAGTTTGCCGGAATGTGCTCATTTATTTTACAGAAGAGGCGAAGCAGAAGGTTTACAAAAAGTTTTCTGATTCGCTAGTTGATAAGGGTGTTCTATTTGTTGGCAGTACTGAGCAAATATTCAACCCTAATTCGTATGATTTAGAAGTTATACAAACCTTTTTTTATCAAAAGTCGAAAAAGTAAGGTGATCAAATATGAGATATTTAACAGCCGGAGAATCCCATGGAAAACAACTTACAACAATAGTTGAAGGTGTACCTGCTCATTTACAGTTAACCAAAGAAGATATCAACGAATCGTTAATTCGTCGTCAAGGTGGACATGGGCGTGGACGAAGAATGAAAATTGAAAAAGACTTGGTCGAAATCACTAGCGGAGTCAGACACGGCTACACTCTAGGGTCTCCGATTTCACTCATCATTACGAACGATGATTTCAAGCACTGGAAGCAAATTATGGACGAAGAGCCGATTGAAAGTGATGAAGAGATCAAGAGACAAATTTCAAAACCTCGACCAGGTCATGCTGATTTGAATGGTGGTTTGAAATATGATCACCGAGACATGAGGAATGTATTAGAAAGATCTTCAGCCAGAGAGACAGCTGCAAGAGTAGCAGCAGGTGCTGTAGCAAAGAAAATCCTCAAGGAAATTGGTGTTGATGTAGTTGGTTACGTCAAACGAATTTACGATGTGGAAGCTGATGATCAACCATCCATGACATTCAACGATAAAGTTGAAATGTCCAACCTGTCTCCCGTTCGAACGCTCGATTCTACAAAAGAGAAGGCTATGATGGATGCTATTGATCAAGCGAAAAAAGATGGAGACTCAATAGGCGGTGTAGTAGAGGTTTGTGTTGAAGGTATGCCTTCCGGTATTGGTTCTCATGTTCATTATGACCGAAAGCTTGACGGAAGAATTGCTGGGAGTGTCATCAGTATCAATGCATTCAAAGGTGTTGAATTTGGAATCGGATTCGAAGCCGCTGAACGACGTGGAAGTGAAACACACGATGAAATTTATTACAACTCTACTGATGGTTACAAAAGAAAGTCGAATCGCTTAGGAGGGTTTGAAGGTGGAATGACCACAGGGATGCCTATTATCGTTAAAGGTGTCATGAAACCAATCCCAACACTATATAAACCACTGCAAAGCGTTGATATTGAAACGAAAGAACCTTTTGAGGCAAGCATTGAGAGATCAGATTCATGTGCTGTGCCTGCAGCCTCTGTTGTGATGGAGCATATTGTAGCATGGGAAGTTGCCCAAGCGATTTTAGATCAATTTACTTCTGATACTATCAATCAACTTAAAGATGAAATGAAGAGATATAGAGAAAGGATTCGCGAATTTTAATGAATACTATCTCGGTAAGTTCCAAGGAACGTAATTATCAAATTCATGTCGGAAAAGATATTAGACATCAATCGGGAGGTTTTCTGAAAGAATTTTCATACAGTAAAGTAGCGATTATTACTGATGAAAATGTTGCTAAACTCTATTTGGATGATGTACGAAAATCCTTAGAACCATATTTTGAAGTTGAAGAATTGATCGTTCCAGCAGGTGAGCTATCAAAATCACTTCATCAGTTCGAGGAAATCCAGAGCAAGCTGATTGAAAAAGGGTTTGATCGCCATTCTGCTCTGATAGCACTAGGTGGTGGCATGATTGGTGACTTAGTTGGGTTTGTAGCTTCCACTTATATGAGAGGTATTGGATTTATTCAAATGCCTACGACTTTATTAGCTCACGATAGCAGTATCGGGGGTAAAGTAGCGATCAATTTTGACGGCACTAAAAATTTGATCGGTCAATTTTATTCACCTGAATTAGTTATTTATGATGTCGACACTTTCAATACGTTGAATGATAGAGAATTACGTTCTGGTTTTGCTGAAATGGTGAAACATGGTTTCATTGAATCCAAGGATTTTCTTACAACGATAAAGAATGATATGAGTGAAAGTATTAATTTTAAAGATAAAGAATTTATCAATATATTGGCTGAATCTATTCTAATTAAAAAACGATATGTACAGACAGATGAATATGAGAAGAGCATTCGTCGATATTTGAATCTCGGACATACATGGGGGCATGCCATTGAAGCCTCTTCAAAAGATTCCGAGTTGAGACATGGCGAATGTGTCATGATGGGGATGCTATTCGCACTTTACCTATCTGATCAAATGAATGGACAAGAAAATCAACTATTCAACGATTCAATAATCGCGTGGATAAGAAAGTTAAATTTCCAACTGATTCCTCGTGAGAGTAAATTAGATGAATGGTTGTACCAAATGCAAAGAGATAAAAAGAATTCTGAGCATAATATAAGTTTCGTTTTACTCGAATCAATAGGAAAACCGTATTCTATGAATTTAGACAGTGATGTAGTTCGAAGGCACCTAGAAAGCTATTTGAAACTAATGAAAGACGAGGTTGTATAGAATGAAGATTCTTAATCAAAGACAACAACCACTAACAGGAACTCTTCAAGTACCGGGGGATAAGTCGATTTCTCATCGGGCAATCATGTTTGCTTCTATTGCACAAGGGGAAACCACAATAGAAAATATGCTGTTATCAGAAGATTGTTACCGTACAATGGATGCTTTCAGAACCCTAGGCACTGAAATTACTATCAATGATCATAACGTCAAGGTTACTAGTGATGGGTGGAAATCATTCAAGCGCCCTGATCATCCTTTGTATATGGGGAACTCTGGGACGACCGCAAGATTAATTACAGGAATTCTGGCCGCATTACCTTTTCAAACCGTTTTGACAGGTGATGAATCTTTAACTAAAAGACCAATGAACCGAGTAATAGATCCTCTAAGTCAAATGGGAGCAATGATTGAAAGCGCTAATCATAAGCTACCGATAACAATAAAGGGGAGCCACCTTTCAGGAATAACCTATCGTTTACCAGTTGATAGTGCCCAAGTGAAGTCTGCAATTATACTTGCAGGATTGTTAAGTGATGGCGAAACCGTTGTTCATCAGGATAATATAACCAGAGATCACACAGAAAGAATGCTTCCAGCTTTTGAGACGGACATCTTTACAGACGGTTCCATGATAAAGGTGAAAGGACCTCAATCGCTATATGCTGCTAATAACTTAAAAGTACCTGGAGATATATCGTCAGCTGCTTTTTGGATCGCAGGTGCGGTTATTACTCCTGGAAGTAAGATTACATTAAATGACGTCGGTCTTAACCCGACACGGACTGGGTTCATTGAAATACTTAAACGAATGAATGCCCGTATTAATATTGAAACCACTCATCACGAAGGCTCAGAACCTATAGGAACAATTGAAGTTGAATATTCTCCAGATTTAACCCCGACTACCATCAATAGAGAGGAAGTAGCTACCTTTATTGATGAAATTCCTTTATTAGCATTAGTCGCATCACAAGTTGAAGGTGAATTCACCATTCAACATATTGAAGAATTGAGATATAAAGAAACTGATCGTGTCCAAGCTATAGTTGATACTCTTTCTTCATTAGGTGTTACTGTATCTAGTAGAGAAAATGATGTTACTATTAGAGGTAAAGCTAGTCTAAAAGGTGGGAAAATCAATTCCAGAGGTGACCATCGCATTGCCATGATGGGCGCGATCGCTTCATTAATTTGTGAAAGTACTTTAGAAATAGATGATGAAGAATGTATTCAAATTTCCTATCCAGGCTTTTGGGAAGACATGGACACACTTAGAAATTAGTGTGTGTATCAAATTAATGATATTATTTGTTGGAGATTAATATTGGAGGATTTATAAATGGAAGTTATAGAACAAGCGATGCACTTATCAAAGGATGGCCATTTTGATGAGGCAATTAAAAAATTACAATCATATACCCACGAGGCTAATGATGAAGAACGATTAGTGATAGCGGAAATATTCCATGAATGGGGACTATTAAATGACGCAAAAATGATTTATGAGGACATGCTGGTCCATCATCCTCATGAACACGAGATCCGTCTTTCATTAGCTGAAATATATACAGACTTGAATGATGATGAAGCTGTTCTTGAAGTTTTACACGAAATAGATCCCAGTGAACCAGCTTATGTTCCGGCATTGGTTCAGCTAGCCGATCTATATCAAACCCAAGGACTTTTTGAAGTAGCAGAACAAAAGCTTTTTGAAGCAAAAGATATTGAGCCAGAAGAACCTATCATTGATTTCGCTTTAGCTGAACTTTCTTTCTCTAATGGAGAATACCAAAAGGCGATTCCTTTTTATGAAAAAGTTATTAAGCATCAAGATGAATTCACTTTTGTCGATGTGAAAGAGAGATTAGCTGAGTGCCTGTCCTCAGTAGGGAATTGGGAAGAAGCATTAAAGTATTTCCAACAAATCAAGTTAGAAACTCCTGATGCTTTATTCAAGTACGGTTATACTGCTTATCAATTGGAACGTTATGATATCTCCGTCCATTCTTGGAATCAACTACTTGATTTGGATCCAGAATACACAAGTGTATATCCTTATCTCGCAAAGGCCTATGAAGCAGAAGGCGCACTCCCAGAAGCTTACGATATTCTTGTCAAAGGTATTAATAAAGACAAGCATAATAAGGAACTATTCTATACCATTGCAATGATCGCTCTCAGACTGGATCGTTATGAACAAGCTGAGGACTACTTACAACAATCAATCGCGATCGACCCTGGTTATGAAGATGCCATAGAAGAATTGATCACCTTATTCTTTGAGCAAGAGAAATGGGAACAAGCTCAGGAACTCGTAGAAGAATTAATGAAATACGAGGGTTATCCTGAAGTCGTGAATTGGTACGGAGCTAAAATATTTAATGAACTTGAAGAATTCGATAAGTCTAAAGAACTCTTTGAAAAAGCCTACCCTTCATTTAAAGATCACTCGAAGTTTCTTAGGGAATACGGTTTCTTCCTTATAGAAGAAGGTGAACATGAAAAGGCTAAACCTGTCTTAATTGATTATTTAAAAATTGAGCCTGAAGATGAAGAGGTACAAGAGTTTTTAGGTAGAATGGATGAAGGAAAGTAGGTGAGCTGAATGGATGTCACCATCAATCAGAAACGCGGAATGATTGAGTGGTTCCTGGATGAGTATGACATGAAGCAGCGAGAAATCACTTGGCTACTGGAATATTTGATTAAGAGGGATCATCTTTTGGAAAAAATTCGATTTGTCTATGAAGCACATTTGTGTCACAGGAGCCTAATCATATCAGTCGATGATTCTGACAGTAGACCTTTTCGTTTCTATAAAGAGCATATCGTTACTACGGATGTAGATAAAGCATTCCACGACGTCCGTTTAAACACTGACGAGCTTATGTATGTCGAGTTGAAATTTCCGGGTATACGTCAAACGACAGAGTATGCTGAAGTATTAGAAGATAACCCATATCTACCTGACGATTATTATATGAAGAATGAAGACTATCAATCTTTAGAGAAGTTATGGACTGAAATGGATTTTGAAAGTAAGAAAAGTGATTTACTCCAAAAAATCGATGATGCTCTTGATTGTAATGATAAAGAAGCATTTCTGAAGTGGAGTAAAGAAATTGAAAAACTGTCTAGAGAAGATAAGAACTTCAATTAGTCCTGAATGGAGGTATTCAAAATGAAATGGAATTTCAATGATGCCGAACAGTACGTACAAGCAAAAGAATATATTGATACAGCGATCATTCCACTTATACCTTATTCATTTTCTTCAGATGAAGATATTCAGAAACTTTCTTTCCAAAAAGAAGTGATGGATGTTTTTACCACTCAAATAGAAAAAGAATTAAAAGGAAGAATTTTTCTAATCCCTGAATATTACTACTTGAAAGACGCAAAAATAGAAGAAGAGAAGCAAAATCTTGATCAGCAAATCGAACACGTCCAAAGTCAACCTTTCAATCATGTGTTTCTCCTGACCTTTGATTCTCAGTGGAGGAAAAAGGTGAAGGAATTTGATGCAGACTTACTTTGGATACCAAGTATAAAAGAAGGTAATCTTAATCAAGTAGACAAGCAACAATTAATTCAAGCACAAGTAGAAGAAGTTCTTCAATTGATAAAAGAAAGCTGGTCCAATTAAATTATGACATTTTTATAGCGAATCTATGGTTTATATTGAAATGTTGAAAAGATTACGCTATGATTGTATTGTCCTAATAAATGTGTTTTTAAATTACCCTATTCGTTGTCATCAAATGAATAGAGGGGGGAGAATTATGTCAGAAGAAAAGAAAAATAATGGCCCTTCAGAAAATGCAGAAGGCCTACATGAAGAAGTAGAAGAAGAAGTAGTGAATCCAACTAAAAACTCTGTATCTCGTCGTCAGTTTCTTAACTATACATTAACTGGTGTAGGCGGGTTTATGGGTGCAGCGATGGTTGCGCCAATGTTAGGTTTTGCTGTTGATCCTTTACTACAAGCAGAATCAGGTGGTGACTTCATCTCTGTCATGAGTGTAGATGACATTACAGAAACACCGCAAAAGAAAGAATTCCAAGTTGACCAAAAAGATGGTTGGTATGAAACAAAAGTTACGCGAGTAGCGTGGATTTTCAGAAGTGGTGAAGATGAGATTCTTGCCTTGTCTCCCGTATGTACGCACTTAGGTTGTACAGTTGGCTGGGATTCCAATCCAGAATATGAAAACGAATTTTTCTGTCCTTGTCATAATGGACGATATGACGAAAAAGGTGTTAATATTCCAGGTA
This sequence comes from Halalkalibacillus sediminis, assembly GCF_002844535.1. NCBI lineage: Bacteria > Bacillati > Bacillota > Bacilli > Caryophanales > Bacillaceae > Halalkalibacillus > Halalkalibacillus sediminis. The sequence goes on along the minus strand of NZ_PJNH01000001.1, from coordinate 674,675 downwards.
CTCCACCTACCGCTCCATTACCTGCGTACGAAACTAGAGTACAAGATGGCACGTTATTCTTAAGTCCAAGAGCACAAGCGAGAGGGGGGGCATAGTAAAATGTTACAACGAGTATATGATTGGATAGATGAACGTATGGATATCACTCCAATATGGCGTGATATCGCTGATCACGAAGTACCCGAACACGTTAACCCTGCCCATCACTTCTCAGCTTTCGTTTACTGTTTTGGTGGACTGACGTTCTTCGTGACAGTCATTCAAGTTTTGTCAGGTATGTTTTTAACGATGTACTACGTTCCAGATATTGAGAACGCATGGCAGTCTGTTAACTATTTGCAATCGCAAGTGGCTCATGGTCAAATCGTACGTGGCATGCACCACTGGGGAGCTAGTGTAGTAATCGTAATGATTTTCCTACATACATTACGAGTATTCTTCCAAGGTGCTTATAAAAAGCCTCGTGAATTAAACTGGGTTGTAGGAGTATTGTTATTTTTCATCATGTTAGGTTTAGGTTTCACAGGATATCTACTTCCTTGGGATAACAAAGCATTTTTCGCTACTCAGGTTGGTTTAGAAATTGCTGAAAGTGTCCCTTATATTGGAACAGATTTGAAAATCTTGCTTGCAGGTGACCCTAACATAGTTGGTGCACAGACCCTTACGAGATTCTTTGCGATTCATGTATTCTTTTTACCTGCCGGCCTATTTGCATTAATGGGTGCGCACTTTATCATGATTCGTCGTCAAGGTATTTCTGGACCACTATAAACCATATTTAATTTAAAGGAGGGAACACTGTGCATAGAGGTAAAGGAATGAAATTTGTCGGTGATTCTCGGGTACCTGAGAAATCGAACCGAAATATACCTAAAGATTACTCTGCCTTTCCTGGTAGAACAGAAGCTTTCTGGCCAAACTTTTTATTAAAAGAATGGCTAGTAGGTGCGGTATTCTTGATCGGGTTCTTATGTCTAGTGGCTTACGCTCCTTCACCGTTAGAGCAACAGGCGGATCCGAATAACGCATCTTATATACCATTACCAGACTGGTATTTTCTTTTCTTATATGAATTATTAAAGTATAAATATGCTGCTGCCGATTATGTCGTATTCGGTACAGTAATCATCCCAGGTCTAGCGTTTGGTGCTTTACTGTTAGCTCCTTTCTTAGACAAAGGACCTGAAAGAAAGCCTACACGTCGTCCGATTTCTACTGGCCTTATGTTACTAGGTATTGCAGCTACGATTTGGTTGACTTATGAATCAGTTGCTGCCGTAGATTGGGAAGAACGTGAACAATATTCGATTGAAAATGCTGTTCAGGTTGAAATCGATGAAGAAGATCCCGGCTATGCTGTTTTCGAAGATAATTGCATGAGTTGTCATGGTGGAGATTTAAACGGAGTACCTGACGTTGGTCCTTCATTAATCGGTATCCCACATGGTGTTGATGCAATTAAAGACATCGCAGTCAATGGTATTGGAGATATGCCAGCAGGACAATTTGAAGGTTCTGATGAAGAATTGACTCAGCTAGCTGAATTTATCGTCTCTGTTAACGAAAAAGCAAAAGAGCAAGAAGACGGTGGCGGACATTAAAATAATTGAAGTAAAAAGCTGACTGTAATGGTCAGCTTTTTTCTTAGACATTAGAGGGATTGAAGATGATCAAACAACTATTGATGCAAAAAAGCATACTATGGCTCTTACTAATAATAAATACACTTGGCACAATTTATGGATATATATGGTATGAGCATCAGTTGATAGAAACTCCAGCCATATTTCTTATTTTTGTACCTGACAGCCCGACAGCATCATTATTTTTTGTAGTTGTATTAGTAGGGTTTCTGTTAAACAAGAATTTTAAATACTTTGAAGCACTGGCGATGTTGACTTTATTCAAATACGGAGTTTGGGCAGTAATCATGAATATATTGACGTTCATGGAGACTGGGAATATCACTGCACCTGCCTTGATGCTAATTGTTTCTCATGGCGCCATGGCGATTCAGGGATTGTTATATTCACCGTTTTATCGAATAGGGAAAAGGCATTTGATATTCGCTGCAATATGGACCCTCCATAACGATGTAATTGATTATGTTTATGGAATGATGCCATCTTATGGATCTCTGAGTGAATATATGGACCATATTGGCTATTTCACTTTTTGGTTAAGCCTATTTTCAATCTATTTAGTATTTCGATTCGGATATAAGCCTCACCGTTCTAGAAAAACAACATAAACATATACTATATCTAGATGTAAAGGAGTAATCACAGTGATTCTTCAAACACTGCATCTTCAATTGTTTATAGTATATGGACAAATCCCAAATCCGAACTTAATTTATACCATTTTGACCATATCATTCTTCATTATTGTCACATTAACTTATGTAGCATGGAGAAAATATCATAGTACAGCTAATCGAGCTAAAAAAATTGACGAAGACCAAGAGCTTGAATAAAATTAAGTTGAGAAGAATGAGACAGTAGAGGTGAATAAACATGGGCATTGAGACGATTATTATATATTTTGCAGTTTTGCTTATACTTCCTTTATTAGCAAATCGTAAAGTAAAAACAACTTACAAAAAACATATGAAGAAACCCAATTCATCCGGGATTCCAGGGGCTGAAGTCGCTAGACGAATTCTTCAAGAAAATGGAATATATGATGTTAGAGTAGAAGAGACGAAAGGTTTTCTCTCCGATCATTATGATCCGAGAAAAAAAGTAGTCCGCTTATCTTCACATAACTTCCATGAACCTTCTCAAGCTGCTTCAGCCATTGCAGCGCATGAAGTTGGACATGCCATTCAAGATGCTGAAGAATACGCATTTCTGAGATTTAGAAGTACGTTAGTACCAGTCGCAAGCCTAGGTTCAAACCTTTCTTACTTCTTAATATTTGCTGGTATTATATTGCAAATGGGTGAACTCTACTTACTAGCAATCGGTTTGATGGGCTTTGCGGTTTTATTCCAAATCGTTACTCTTCCGGTCGAGTTCGATGCCTCTAACCGGGCGATGAATCAGCTCGTTTCATCTGGAATCATCGGAAGTGCTGAACATAAAGAGACCAAAAAAGTTTTGAATGCTGCAGCACTGACATACGTTGCTGCTACAGTCGTGGCATTGATGGAGTTAGGTAGATTTATCTTCCTTTTCATGAATAATGAATAATCAAAAAAGCAGGTTTTCCTTTTGAAAGGAAACCTGCTTTTTTTAATTAGCTCTTTATTGTTGTAATTTGAAAGGTTTGTACACTCACCTCAGTTCTCTTTATCTGAGAACATCAGCTTCAGTCAATATTATTACTAAGGGGGCGTTTGGATTTTTCTTATTACATCAAAGGTTTTTTATTTTCATCGAGTGTAAATCCCTCTCCAAGAACATCGTGAACGGATGAGACAGCAACGAATGCATGAGGATCTATATCGCTGATAATGTTTTTAAGTTTTACGATTTCGTTTTTACCGACCACGCAATAAAGCACTTCACGCTTTTCGCCTGTGAAACTTCCGCTTCCATTTAATATGGTAACTCCCCGATCCATTTGTTCCATGATCCCTTTGGATAATGAATGGCTGTGATCAGATATGATGGTTGCTCCACGAGCTGCATATGCACCTTCTTGTATGAAGTCAATCACACGAGCTCCGATAAATACGGCAACTAAAGTATACATTCCTTCAATTGGACGTAAATACAAGACTATAGAAGAGAGAATAACAACTGCATCGAATAAGAACATTGTTCGTCCCATACTCCATCCAGCATATTTATGCACCAGACGAGCAATAATATCTACACCTCCGGTAGTGCCTCCATACCGAAAAATAATTCCCAATCCAACACCAATGAATGTCCCTGCAAACAATGCAGCGAGAGTCATGTCATTTCTTAGAGAAAAATCGAATGAATAGATTTGAAAAACCCATAAGAATATGGAGACAGCGAAAGTCCCCAGTACAGTATAAAGAAAAGTTGTCATCCCAAGTAGTCGCCAACCGATCATGAAGATAGGTATATTGAGAACCAAATTCATGATACCTGGATCCAGTGAAAACATGAAGTATAATAATAGCGTAATCCCCGTGAAGCCACCCTCAGCCAAGTTGTTTTGCATATTAAAATTAACAATACCAAAAGAGAAAATAGCTGAGCCGATTAAGATAAAAATGATATTTTTTAATTTCATTCCGAAAAGCATGTAGATCCTCCCCCTGTAAATAATTCCTCAACATATTATAGTCAACACTATAAAAAGGTGCAATAAGCAGATGAAAGATTTGTCAAATGAAGGCGATTTAGCTAACATGAAGATAGACTGAAATAAAGGTGTGGAACCGATGGAAGCAGAAAACCATACAATTGTACAAGCTCAAGAAAGAGTGGATCGTTTCATTAGTCAATTTGAAGAGGGGTACTTTTCACCAACGACGATGATTCTACGCTTAGCAGAAGAACTAGGTGAATTATCACGAGAAGTGAACCACCTCTATGGAGAAAAACCTAAGAAGAAAACTGAAAAAGAAAAGAGAATCGAGGATGAGCTAGGCGACTTATTCTTTGTACTTATCACATTTGCCAACTCATTAGATATTGATTTAAACGAAGCGTTTGAAATCAGCATGAGTAAAATCGAGACCAGGGATCAAAATCGTTGGACGTTAAAAGAAGAGGAGAATGAATAATGAAAGAAACAATCAATATAATTCTTGCTGGACCACGTGGTAAAATGGGGTCAGAAGCTTTGAAGCTGATAGAAAGAACTGAAAACTTCCAATTAGTAGGATGTATCGATAGGAAACATGATGGTAAAAACATCAAAGATATAGACAATACTAGTGAATTGGATGCACCGATTTATACAAATTCGAATGAAGCGTTTGAACGTCTTAACGCTGACGTCTTAATCGAACTTACAAATCCTGAAGTAGGCTTTGAACATACAAAACAGGCTTTACTTAACAATATCCGTCCTGTAGTGGGTACTTCTGGCTTCAGTGAGGATCAATTAGGCGAGTTGAAGGAACTGAGTAATAAGCAACAAACAGGGATTATCATCGCTCCGAACTTTGCAATAGGAGCTGTGCTCATGATGAAGTTCTCTCAAATGGCAGCAAAATATTTTAACAATGTTGAAATTATTGAGAAGCATCATGACAAGAAACTTGATGCACCATCAGGTACTGCAGTGAAAACTGCTCAAATGATCAAGCAGGTCAGAGAAAGTATCAATCAAGGTCACCCAGATGAAAAAGAAACAATCGAAGGTGCACGAGGCGCAGAATTTGATGGTTTTCGAATTCATAGCATGAGGCTCCCTGGGTTAATCGCTCACCAGGAAGTTGTATTTGGTCAAAGTGGACAGACATTAACGATTAAACATGACTCGATGGATCGTGAGTCATTTATGAGTGGTGTACATTTTGCAGTTGAACAAATAATAGATATGGATGAATACGTCTACGGATTAGAAAATTTGATGGAGTAGGTGTCAAAATGAATATTGCACTAATTGCACATGATAAGAAAAAAAGAAACTTACTGAATTTCATCACAGCATATAAAAATATATTTTCAAAACATCAACTATTCGCTACTGGTACAACAGGTAAATTGATTAATGAAGAAATAGAACTTGAAGTCCATAGATTTCAATCTGGACCACTAGGTGGAGACCAACAAATCGGGGCAAAAATTTCTGATAACGAAATTGATGTCGTCATCTTTTTCCGAGATCCTTTAACGGCGCAGCCACATGAACCTGATGTGTCCGCGTTATTAAGACTATGTGATGTTTATAAAGTCCCATTAGCTACAAATGTCGCTTCTGCAGAAATTATCGTTCGTGGACTAGAACAAGGATGGTTGAATTGGCGTTCGATCAAGGAATCAACGGTGAACTATGATGAATAAAAAAGTTGGAATCGTCTGTTACCCTACTGTTGGAGGTTCAGGAGTCGTTGCTACCGAACTCGGAATCAATCTAGCGGAAAAGGGATACGAAGTTCATTTCATATCAACCACCATGCCCTTTCGACTCAAAAGACTATATGCGAATATTTATTTTCATGAAGTGGAAGTTGCCAATTATCCGGTGTTTAAACACCCACCTTATGACCTTTCTTTAGCGAATAAAATCGCTGAAGTCATAGATCGAGAAGAACTTGATATTATCCACGCACATTATGCAATGCCACATGCAATATGTTCAATCATTGCAAAACAAATGGCGAAAAGAGAAGTAAAGATTGTGACTACGCTTCACGGTACAGATATAACTGTGCTTGGAATAGACCAAAGCCTCCAAAACATGATTTGCTTTGCAATTGAAGAATCAGACGGGGTAACGGCAGTGTCTGAAAGCTTGCGGAAACAAACTAAGGAGGTCTTCAATACAGAGAAACCGATTGAAGTCATTCACAACTTTATTGACCAAGTTGATCCGTCGATAGAATCTCCGAGCCGTTTAAAAGAGAATTTAGGGATACTTCCTGAAGAGAAAGTGATTATTCATATATCGAATTTCCGCAAAGTTAAAAGAGTAGAGGACGTCATTCAATCTTTCTTTCTAATTCAAAAAAAAGTTCCTTCTAAGTTACTTTTAGTGGGAGACGGACCTGAGTATTCGAATATGCGTAGTTTAATCCGAGAGTTAGGGTTAGATGATCAAGTCATTTTCATGGGTAGACAGGATAATATTCAAGACCTCCTCACAATAAGTGATCTGAAGTTACTTTTATCTGAAAAAGAAAGTTTCGGTTTGGTACTTTTAGAAGCCATGGCTCAAGGCATACCTTCGATCGGAACGAATATTGGGGGGATTCCTGAAGTTATCCAGGATGGGAAAAATGGTTATATTTGTAGTTTAGGTGACGTCGATGATATAGCGAACAAAGCAATTAATCTTCTGAATGATGATAAATTGTGGAAAGATTTTTCAACTCATGCCAAAAGTTATGTTACTGAAAATTTTGATTCAAAAACAATCGTAAAACAATATGAGGAGCTATACGATGGACTCTTTACATAGTGGTGAGGGAAAATGATGTTAAAAGAACCTTTCACACATGCCTATAATGTCATAGATGCATTGATACAACAAGGATTTCAATGCTATTTCGTCGGAGGAGCTGTCCGAGATCTTCTATCAGGCAAACAAGTCGGAGATATTGATTTAGCTACCGACGCTACACCTGGTGAAATGCAATTGATATTTGAGCGGACTGTACCAATCGGTATTGAGCATGGAACAATACTAGTATTGGATGGAGAACATTCATTTGAAATCACTACTTTCCGAACCGAAGGGATGTATGATGATTTCCGACACCCTTCACATGTAGAATTTGTAAGAGATATCATTGAGGATTTAAGTAGACGGGATTTTACCATTAATGCCATCGCTATGGATAGAAATGGAGAGTTAATCGATCCTTTTGAAGGTAAGAAGGATTTGGACAACAAGATCATACAAACGGTCGGGAATGCTATGGAAAGATTCACAGAAGATCCCCTTCGGATGTTACGAGGAATCAGATTCTCAAGTCAATTAGGGTTCGATATTGATACTTATACGCTTGATGCAATAAAGGGTTTAAATCCACTTTTAGGTAAAGTTTCAGTGGAAAGGGTCTCAGTAGAACTAATCAAAATGTTTCAGGGACAAAGTGTTAAAAACGGTTTATCGTACCTAAATAATTCTAACCTCTGGCTCGCCTTGCCCGTTTTTATGGAAAGTGAAACCCTAATTCATGATGTTCAACAGAAAGTAAATCGTCCGATCAATAGCGCTGGTACAATTTTCGCATTTCTACATTTATTACAATCGAATTTTTCGTTAAAAATGTGGGCTAAAAGTTATAAGTTATCAAATTCAATTAAAAGAGAGGCCAGCCTTCAAATAGAACTGTATAATCTATATATAAAAGATGGATTGAGCTCTTATGTTCTATATGAAACCAAGGCTGTACATTTACATCCATTACTTTCTCTTATTGAATTGATTGAGGGAAGAACCTATGATTTTAACGAAATACAACAACAGTACTACTCGTTACCTATTAAAAGTAGGGATGAATTAATGATTACTGGTAAAGATCTAATAGATTGGTTCCCTGGAGCTAAACGTGGTAAATGGGTGGGGGATTATATGGACAGAATAGAGAACTCCATCTTACAAAATCAGTTATCAAATAATAAAGAAGATATAAGAAAACAGGTGAAAATATGGAGCAAACAAGAAAGCAACTAATCGACCTCCTAGCTGAATCAAAAGATCAATATATTTCTGGCCAAGAGTTATCAAAGCGACTAAATATATCCCGTTCTGCGATTTGGAAACATATGAATGAATTAAAAAAGCAGGGTTACCTTATTGAAGGGGTTACAAACAAAGGCTACCGAATCATTTCTACACCTAATTCTTTATCCTTGGATTCATTACAATGGGGTTTGAACACCGAGTGGCTTGGCCATCAATTGGTATATGAACCTACTGTAACTTCTACTCAAATCGTTGGTCATGATATGGCTCGTGACGGGGCCCCTCATGGTTCAGTAGTCGTAGCTGGAGAGCAGACAGCTGGTAGAGGTAGAATGAAGCGCTACTGGGATTCCAAGGAAGGTTATGGCTTATGGTTCAGTTCTATTTTTCGCCCTAAAAACCTTGCACCCAAAAAAGCGACTCAATTTACATTGGTTGCTGCGGTTGCAATTGCTGAGTATTTAGAAGGTTTGGGTTTAGATGTTAAAATCAAATGGCCTAACGATATATTTATCAAGGGACTAAAGTTGTCTGGAATACTGACTGAAATGCAAGCAGAACATGACAGTGTAGAATACATAATAGTGGGTATTGGACTGAATGTTAATCATGACATTCGAGATTTACATGAAAGCGTCCAGCACAAAGCTACTTCACTTAGGATCGAACTAGGGGAGGAACAAAATATCAACGACGTCTTTCAGGGACTACTCCTTCATCTGGAGAGAAAATATGATACATTTATCTCAGAAGGGTTCAAACATATTAAGAGCGAATGGGAATCTAAAGCATATCGAATGAATGAATGGTTGGATGTGAGGACTAATACAACATGGAAAGCTAAACTCATTGGGATCCATGAAGATGGTGCTATGGTAGTAAAGGATAAGGATGATAAACAGCACGTATTATACTCTGCTGAGATCCTATGGTAAGGAGGAGTCGATATGAAGACTCGAAGAACTTTTTCAAAGATGAAACAAGAAAATGAAAAAATCACGATGATTACTGCATACGATTATCCATCTGCAAAACTAAGTGCCGAAGCTGAAATAGATATGATTTTAGTCGGGGATAGCTTAGGGATGGTTGTTTTAGGGTATGATTCAACGATTCCTGTTACTGTTGATGATATGATTCATCACGGTAAAGCAGTAAGACGTGGAGCACCGGATACATTCACAGTGATCGATATGCCTTTCATGTCTTTCAATGTGTCTAAAGAGGATACATTAAAGAATGCGAAAAGGATTTTTCAGGAGACGGGTGCTCAAGCTCTTAAGCTTGAAGGAGGAAAAGATGTCGCTCCTACCATAGAACTACTTACCAAGGCCGGGATTCCGGTGGTTGCCCATGTCGGTTTAACTCCTCAGACGTTTAACGTTTTAGGAGGATATCGTGTCCAAGGTAAATCTGAAGAGGAAGCCGAACGTTTACTAAACGATGCTATAGCTGTCCAAGAGGCTGGAGCTATTTCATTAGTGCTAGAGTGCGTGCCATCTAAACTAGCAGCAGTTATAACCGATAAAATCAAGATTCCAACTATAGGAATAGGTGCAGGTGCTGAGTGTGATGGACAAGTATTGGTTTATCACGACCTCTTACAATATGGAGTAGAACGCTTAGCTAAATTCGTCAAACCTTATGGTGATTTGAATAATTCTTCTAAAGAATCAATAGAAAAATATGTTGAAGAGGTTAAAAAAGGCACCTTCCCCTCTGAAGAACACACATACTCGATTGACGAGGACGCTTTGAAAGGTTTATACGGTGGTTCATGATGAAAGTAATTCGTTCGATCAAAGAAATGAATGAAGTATCAGAAGAGCAGCGATTGAGTAAGAATACAATTGGTTTCGTTCCAACAATGGGCTTTCTTCATGAAGGTCATCTTGCATTAGTGGAACAAGCCAAGAAAGATACGACATTTGTTGTTGTCAGCGTCTTTGTAAACCCATTGCAATTCAATCAGGCGACAGATTTGGAAAAATACCCTCGAGACTTTGAAAGAGATGAGAAAATTTTATCTGAAGCCGGGGTGGATGCCATCTTTTACCCGTCAGTTGATGATATGTACCCTAAATCACCGGCTATTCAAATGAACTTGGTCGATCGTGGTGATGTCCTTTGTGGGGCTACTAGGCCAGGACACTTTGAAGGAGTTCTAACGGTTTTAAGTAAACTATTCAATATTATTCGTCCAACCCATACATTCTTCGGGTTGAAAGACGCGCAACAAGTGGCGGTGGTAGATTCTTTGATAAATGACTTGAATTTTGATATTAAATTAGTTCCAGTCCCGACTGTCAGAGAAGATAGTGGACTAGCCAAAAGCAGCAGAAACGTCAATCTTAATCCTGCTGAAAGAGAAGAGGCTGCAAATATCTATCGGTCATTACTTCGAGGACGAGAAGAATTAATGAATGATAACGAATGGACAAGGGAGCAAGTAATTAATACAGTAAATGATTTTCTCCAAAATAGAATAAGTGGGGAAATAGACTATATTGATTGTTTGACCTATCCAGAATTAAAGAGTGACAACGTGAAGAATCATGATATAATAATTGCGGTTGCCGTTAAATATCAGTACGCAAGACTAATTGATAATGTGATATTGCATCCAAACGGCCAATTTAAGTACGGAGGTGATTAGATGTTTCGAACTATGATGAACGCAAAAATTCACCGCGCTACAGTTACTGAAGCAAACCTGAACTATGTGGGAAGTATAACTATTGATGAAGACATACTCGATCAGGTAGGAATTTTAGCTAATGAGAAAGTACAAATAGTTAATAATAATAATGGTGAACGTTTGGAAACATACGTGATTGCTGGCGAAAGAAACAGTGGCGTATTTTGTTTGAATGGTGCTGCGGCAAGAAGAGTTCAAGTGGGAGACACGATCATTGTCATTTCATATGCAATGCTATCAAGAGAAGAGCTTGCCTCTCATCAACCACGTGTAGCTATCATGAACGAGAGAAATGAAGTCGAACAACTTTTAGCAGAAGAAACACCAATGACAGTTCTATAACCTCCCATTCCATGGGGGTTATTTTTTCATATTTTTGGAGGACGGTTAAGAGGAGGATTATGTTGAATCGATATGTAGTATTAGACCTAGAAACTACTGGACACTCACCAAAGCGTGGGGATGAAATCATTGAAGTGGGACTTGTTGTCATCGATAATGACCAAATTGTCGATGAATACTCGACTAAGGTTCGTCCTACACACTCGATTCCTCCTTTCATCAGCCGTTTAACAGGTTTGACGAATGAAGATGTTAAAAATGCACCAACCATTCAAGAAGTTCTAGCTGATATCATGCCATTCTTCGAAGACCGCTATTTCATCGCTCATAATGCTAAGTTTGATTATGATTTTTTAAATGATGCCTTATTAAGGAATGGTTATTCGGGATTAGAATGCCCAACGATAGATACAGTAGAGCTGTCTCGTATTTTTCTTCCTTTTGCAGATGGATACAAATTATCAGAACTAACATCTTATTTACATATAGAACACTTTTCTCCTCATAGGGCGTTATCTGATGCTTATGTAACGGGATTATTATTCCTAGAAATCATGAATCGTTTAGACAAGCTTCCTCTAGAAACACTGCAACAACTGCTCTCATTTTCTCAGCAGTATGATAGTGACTTTGAATGGGTTCTTGACGACATGATTGAAGAGAAAAGGTATAAATATGAAAGTGATCATAATCTCATTCTACAAAATGGGTTTGCAGTGAAGAGAATCGACCAACCTACACAACCTGATGTGGATATCCAGTTATCTTTTGACGAATTTGTTGGTCAATTCTTTAATCAAGAACCAAATGAGGCACGTACTGGTCAAATTCAGATGGCGAATGAGATTTATCACTCTTTCCAAAATAACCAGAATGCTGCTATAGAAGCAGAAGCGGGGATGGGTAAGACCATTGGATATCTACTTCCAGCAACTTATTTCTCTTTAAGGAATAAAGAGCAGGTAGTGATAAGTACCCAAACGATACAACTACAAAATCAAATTATTGTAAAAGACTGGATGAAGATAGCAGAAAGTACAGAATTACCGATCCAAGTTTCGCTCTTGAAAAGCTCATCCCACTATATCAATTTAGAAAGGTTGAGACTTTTTCTCGAAACTTACCCAATCCATTCTAACTATGACATCATCTTGTCATTGTCAATCATTCTAGTCTGGTTGACCGAAACTAAAACGGGTGATCGGGAAGAGTTACAACTACCTACCAAAGGCGAACATATTTGGCCCTTTATTTCTGGGGATGACGCTGGGAATAAAGAGGAGGAGCGATCTTCTTATTATCATTTAGCTGAGCAAGAAGCAAAGCAGGCAAATGTAGTAGTTGTGAACCATGCATTTTTGCTAAATCCTGATCGTAAAGATTCCGTCGACATGCTCGATTATCCATATATGATTATTGATGAAGCTCATCATTTTGAGAATGTCGCAAGAAATCAACTTGCTAAGAAAATCGATTACGTTGGTTTAGTGGATTTATTAGGAAGTATAAGTCGTTTTCAGGATTTTATAGAAGTAGAACAAGCTAAAGCACAAGCGGATGAATTTTTTAGAAATGTATATGAAGCTGTAGATTTTCTACACGAAAGTGATAACGAATTATCAGATACAGGAAAGTTTCAATTATTTTTAGATGAAGAGCATCTTTCTTTATTTCAACAAGGCCCAATCAAACAGTCCTTTAGTGAATTCGTAGCTGCTTGTCAAAAATTAATACGAACGATGGCCGGGCAAATAAAAAGTCGAGAACGGACTAAAATATTCCACATTCAACTGATGGAACGCCTTAAAAAAATGCTAAACGTCCTTGAATTGTTTTTTCAAGAGGATCACATGGCTATTCGTTGGATAGAGATTGATCAAGATGGTGCCAAGAATGCTGTTCAAATCAACCTTCAACCTATGGTTCTCAAACCATACATGCAAGGGTTGTTTGAAAATAAGAATCGAAAATCCACCATATTTACAAGTGCAACATTGAAGACAAATCAATCTTATTCTACTTTTCTTGAGCCATTAGGGCTGGAAGAAGATATTAAGAAAGTCACAATACCAGCTGATTATAAATTACAGGAGCAAACCAGGATATACGTACCGAATGATTTTCCGAATGTTATACATTCGAATCCAAAGAAGTATGCATCTGAAATAGCTCGATTTACTAAAAAAATATTAGATGAAGTAAATGATAAAGCGATTGTGCTCTTTACTTCATACGAAATGTTGAATGACGTTCATTACGAATTAAAATCAATGCTATCAGTAAATTCATTTGACGTTTTATCGCAAGGAATTAGTACAGGTAGTAAAGATAAGTTGAAGAAAATGTTCGAACGAAGTGAGCACGCAGTTTTGTTGGGAACAAATTCTTTTTGGGAAGGTGTCGATATTTCTGGCGAAAGCCTAAAAGTCATAATTCTTGTCCGATTGCCTTTCGACCCGCCGAATCATCCAGTGTTAAGAGCAAAAGCCAATTGGTACCATGATCAAGATAAAAACCCTTTCTACCATCTGGCTTTACCACAAGCTATTTTGCGATTCAGACAGGCGTACGGGCGTTTGATTAGAAATAATGAAGATCGAGGAATTTTGTTTGTGTTAGATCAAAGAATGATGAAAAAGAGTTACGGTAAGCATTTCGTTAAATCTTTACCGGATTTACCTATTACTCATGAAAATACCGACCATATCATTCAAGATGCAAAAAATTGGGTAACATATAATAATTGATCATTACAAAAGCTAAAAGGTAGTTTATCTTAAGTTAGAAGTACTTGTTGACAAAGAGTTACTGCACGAGGTTTGCTGACAGGCAAGTTTTTCTAATACTTAAAGATTGATTATCTTTTCAAAAGGACTAAAGTATGTGAAAACTAAGGCTTTCGCTATTAGAACTTGGCGATAAGCCAGGTTTTTCTCAATAAGGATGGAATCAAATGAGAAAATTATCCTCTGCCTTGCTTGTTGTAATGACACTTTTCATCGGATGGCCTGTGGAAGCCGATGAAATTGTATTCTCTCCAGCATTTGACGATGATTGGGCGGTACTTCAATTCGAGAATGGTTTATTTGCAATCCCACTTGATAAACAAATGAATGTTGATTCTTTAAAAAAGGTCATGAGTAAAGAAAAACAGCCAGTTATAGGATTATTAGCTTTGAACTTAAAAGAGAAAGATTGTGAAACCCTAGAGGAACTCAACTTTGAAATACAAACAATATACTCAACTAATTCCTCGAATTCAGAGGTATGCTCAAAAAATTCATCGTTCGATTTAGTAAATGAACCCGAGAATATTACGTTAGAAAATGGTTATACAATTAAGATTATTAATGATGGTGGAAATAAGAATTTTGCTATTACAAACGGTTCGTTTAAAAGCTTTTGGTATTTTTCACCTATAAAAAGCCTCGAGTTACCCCAAAAGGTACATTTACTTTACTTAGGCAGTCACTCCATAGGGTCTCACTTTACAGAAGATATTCAACAGTTAGACCCTGAAGTTGCTATCATTGATCAACAAAAAAATAACCGTGAAGTGGATGAGCTACTTCACCAAGAGTGGGTGGATAGTTATTATTTACAGAAAAACCTCTCGATTCATGTAGAAATTCGTGATGAAAGATACGATCTATTTTTAGAACGACAAGATAATTCATGAAAAAACATGAGTTCAATAACAATTCTACCTGAAAAATTGTTATACTTAATAAAGCGGAATTGATCGACGAAAAGGATGAAAGAATTGTTTAATTCAATTTTTACTGTGCGAAATCTCATATATAGTATTGTCGCCTTTTTGATAATACTGGTAATAGCAACGATTT
This sequence comes from Halalkalibacillus sediminis, assembly GCF_002844535.1. Classification (NCBI taxonomy): domain Bacteria; kingdom Bacillati; phylum Bacillota; class Bacilli; order Caryophanales; family Bacillaceae; genus Halalkalibacillus; species Halalkalibacillus sediminis. Next base: position 659,501 of record NZ_PJNH01000001.1, on the reverse strand, counting down.
CCATATTTATTTTTATATTTAATGATGTACAAGGCGAGGCTCAAACTCAAGGAGATGAAGCAATCGAAGTTGCATTAAAAGAAACACCACTTACTGAGGCTTCTGATACTCGAACATTTAATGCAGAACATTCATATGTCACAGTATTTGGTGAAGATGAATCAGACAACGGCTTGATTGTTTTTGTTCCAATAGAGGAAGAAGCGGATTCAACTATTGATTGGGTAGAGCAGTCTAATGGACTGACTGAGAAAGAAATGTTGGATGAATGGCGTGAATCATGTAGTGATTGTGACTTAAAACAAATCGTTCCTGGAAAAATGAACGAGCAATTTGTATGGGAAATCATATACACTAATCAGTCACGCTACTATTTTCAAACATTCAAGTTCGAAACTGGAGAATTATATGATTCCATTTCATTTAGTAAAAATTGAACTAGAGGAGAGTGACTTTCATGGAATTAGCAGATCGCGTAGAATCTTTAACACCATCGACTACACTTGCAATTACATCTAAAGCAAAAGCTTTAAAAGAAGACGGTCATGATGTAATTGGTTTAGGTGCTGGGGAGCCTGATTTCAATACTCCGGAGTATATTTTAGACGCCGCTAAAAATGCAATGGACCAAGGACTGACAAAATATACACCAAGCGGTGGACTACCAGAATTGAAAGACGCAATTATTGATAAATTCAAGCGTGATCAATCACTGGTTTTCAATAGAAATGAAATAATAGTTACTATTGGGGCCAAGCACGCATTGTTTACATTATTCCAAGTTCTTTTAAATCGCGGAGATGAAGTAATTGTTCCAGTACCTTATTGGGTAAGTTATCCAGAACAGATCAAATTAGCTGAAGGGCAACCTGTATATGTCAAAGGTTCTGAAGACAATAACTTTAAAATAACTCCTGAGCAGTTGGAAGAATCGATTACAGATCAGACAAAAGCAATCATTATCAATTCTCCAAGTAACCCAACTGGGGTTCTTTATACAAAAGATGAACTAGAGGCTTTAGGCGAAATAGCCATTAAACATAACCTCTGGATTGTTTCAGATGAGATTTATGAAAAGTTGATTTATGGTAATGACAATCATCAATCTATTGCTGAGATATCTGAGGAGCTTAAGAATCATACAATCATCATCAATGGTGTAAGTAAATCTCACTCAATGACAGGGTGGAGGATTGGCTATGCAGCAGGTAATGAAACGATCATTAAAGCTATGACTAATTTGGCTTCACACTCTACATCAAACCCGACGTCAATCTCACAGCATGCTGCAATTGCAGCTTATACTAACTCAGAGGAAGAAATTGAACGTATGAAAGAAGCTTTTGAAGAAAGGCTGAATAAGCTTTACGATTGGATGATGGAAATCCCTAATCTATCTTGTGTAAAACCACAAGGAGCTTTCTATTTATTTCCTAACGTAAGTAAGATTGTTAATCAATCACCTTTCGATTCAGTCGATGAATGGGTAAAACAATTGTTAGAAGAGGAAAAAGTGGCTATCGTACCAGGATCCGGATTTGGCTCGGAAGATAATGTTCGTTTGTCTTACGCGACTTCTCTCGATCAATTAGAAGAAGCAGCAAAGAGAATTAAAAAATTCGTAGAAAAATATTCAGTTTAATACTAGTAAGGAGGAGCAAAAATGAAAACTACAATAGCTAATGTCCATAAGCACGTTAATGAAACAGTTACAATCGGAGCATGGCTTCATAATAAACGGTCGAGTGGTAAAATCGCATTCTTGCAATTAAGAGATGGGACAGGCTTCATACAAGGAGTTGTCGTTAAAGCTCAGGTAGATGAAGAGACGTTCGATTTATCCAAAAAGTTGACTCAGGAATCTTCACTCTATGTAACTGGGAATATTGTTGAAGATACTAGAAGCCCTTTAGGATATGAAATGCAGGTCGAAAAGGTTGAATTAATCCAAGAAGCAGTGGATTACCCAATCACTCCGAAAGAACACGGTACAGAATTTTTGATGGATCATCGCCATCTCTGGTTAAGATCGAGTAAGCAGCATGCAATCATGAAAGTACGTAATGAAATCATACGAGCTACATACGAATTCTTTAATCAAGAAGGTTTCGTCAAGGTAGATCCACCAATTCTTACTGGTGCTTCCGCAGAAGGTACCACAGAATTGTTCCACACTAAGTACTTTGATGAAGATGCTTATCTTTCACAAAGTGGGCAGCTATACATGGAAGCTGCTGCAATGGCATTGGGTAGAGTTTTTTCATTTGGACCTACATTCCGAGCGGAGAAGTCTAAAACTAGAAGACACTTGATCGAGTTCTGGATGATCGAACCCGAAATGGCATTCATGGATCATGATGATAGTTTAGAAGTTCAAGAACAGTATGTATCTCACGTAGTTCAATCGGTACTAAAAAACTGCAAGATTGAATTAAACACGCTAGAACGTGACACATCAAAATTGGAGAACATCAAAGCTCCTTTTCCAAGAATCACATACGATGAAGCGATTGAATTCTTACACGAAAAAGGTTTTGATGATATTCAATGGGGAGATGATTTCGGCGCACCACATGAAACTGCTATTGCCGAAAGTTATGATAAACCAGTGTTCATTACACATTTTCCACTTGAAATCAAAGCTTTCTATATGAAACCAGACCCTAATAATCCAAATGTTGCTCTATGTGCAGACTTGATTGCACCAGAAGGCTATGGTGAAATTATTGGTGGTTCTGAGAGAATTGACGATTTGGATTTAATGAAGCAACGCTACGAAGAACATGATTTAACAGGGCCTGCCTACCAATGGTACTTACAACTAAGAGAGTATGGTAGCGTACCACATTCAGGATTCGGCCTTGGTTTAGAACGAACGGTAGCATGGATCTCTGGGATTGAACATATTAGAGAAACCATCCCATTCCCACGTCTATTAAATCGTCTGTATCCTTAAACAAGAAAGGATGACCAATCATTGGTCATCCTTATTTACATAAAAAGGGGAGTTAAAAATGAGCTTACCATTCTCTTATCAGCAAATGTTAGTTGAACAATTGAATGTTCCAACGAAACTTATCAAATCTTATAGCTCGTTAGATTTAACAGAAACAGATATGATGGTGATTATCCAGATTCTCTCTTTTCAGCAACAGGATGAACTACTTCCATCATTCGATCAATTGGCAGAGAATATGACCATAAATACTAACGAAGTCTCAAATATATTAAGGAAGTTAAAGAATCAGGGATGCCTTTCAATTAGCCATTTCGAAGATGAGAACAAAGTGACCCAAGAGTGGTATTCTCTCCAACCACTTATTGAGAAACTATACAACCAGGAAGGTAGTTCTAATTCAAAAGAAGAAGAGGGGAAATTGTTCAGTCTTTTTGAACAAGAGTTTGGAAGGGCGCTTTCACCGATTGAAATAGAAACGATCAGTCACTGGTTAGATGAAGACCGATTTAATCCTTCACTAATCAAGACTGCTCTTAGAGAATCTGTGTTAATGGGAAAGTTGAATTTCAGATATATAGATCGAATATTGAATGAATGGAAAAAGAAAGGGATAAGAAGTGTCAAAGACGCTAAAAAATCCACCAATAACCATCAAGCAAACAAACAGCAGGAGCCAGTCAAAAAGAGAGACACATCAGTTTATTACAATTGGTTAGAAGAATAGAGGGGATGATCAATCGATGTTGACGAAAAAGGATATTCGATTTATATTAGATAACCTTGAAAGAATGTACCCAGATGCTGAATGTGAACTGACTCATTCAAATGAATTCGAACTGTTGATAGCAGTAGTCTTGTCTGCACAGGCAACTGATGCATTGGTTAACAAAGTGACTCCCGGTCTATTTGAAAAGTACAAAACTCCTGAAGACTTTGTAGCTGTGGATCTAGAAGAAGTTCAAAATGATATTAGACGGATTGGACTATATAGAAATAAAGCGAAAAACATTCAGAAATTATGTAGAGACTTAATCGAAAAGTATGATGGTGAAGTCCCTAATGATTATCAACAGTTAGTTAATCTTGCAGGGGTGGGGAGGAAAACAGCCAATGTTGTCATGTCTGTTTCTTTCGGAATGCCTGCCATTGCTGTCGATACTCATGTCGAGAGGGTCTCCAAGAGATTAGGGTTCTGTCGGTGGAAAGATTCTGTATTAGAAGTAGAAAAAACTTTAATGAAGAAAATTCCCGAAGATGAATGGAGCGATACCCATCATCGCATGATATTCTTTGGAAGATACCATTGTAAAGCTAGAAATCCAGATTGTCCTTCTTGCCCGCTTCTAGAAATTTGTAGAGAGGGTAAGAAGAGAATGAAAAAATTAGAAATGGTATAATGTTTTTTCATAATACTCCGATATGTAAAAAAGGCTGACGCTAATAGCGTCAGCCTTTTCTTGTACTTTATTCCTCACTGTCATCGGTTTCAGCGTCTGGTTCTTGAGAAGTAGTGTCATCACCTTCTGAATCGTCACCCGACGTTCCATCATCTTCGGTGTCTGTGCTATCTTCGGTACTTCCATCATCAGACCCGTCACTACTGCCGTCACCGCTTCCGTCATCTTCCTCATTGTCGGAACCGTCACCGTCTCCACTTCCTTGGTCTTCATCTTCTTGGTTTTCTTCGTCTTGCTTTTCTTTTTTATCTTCCTCTTTTTCTTTATCTTCCTCTTTTTCTTTTTCTTTATCTTCCTCTTCTTCATCATCACCGAAGAATTCGTCCCAGAAATCTGAATCTTCTTCAGGGATTTCAACAGAATTTGAAACTGGTTCACTTCGATTATCTTCACTAGATGCATCAACTGCCACTAATTCAAACGTGTAAGTCGAGCCCATAGAAATTTCATCGAAAACCATTTCAGTATCTGAGGTGGTAGTGATGGTTTGCATTTCACTATCATCAACCGATACGCTTAGTTCATATTCAAATTCTCGATCTTCCTCAGAAGGAGGACTCCAAGATAAATTGATGATTTGTTCTTCAGGTACGAATTCAGCATTAAAGTTCTGTGGTGATCCAACTTGATCATAAACTTCAGATGTTTCACTCGGTTCATATCCACTGACAAATAGCTCGGTAACAATTTCGCTTTCAGGAGTATATTCACTCGGTAAAGCAGCTGGTCTTGAACCTTTTTCAACATCAACTTCAACTACTGAATCAGGCATCGTAAAATCACTAGTCTCAACACCTTCAGACATATGCCCCATTAATGAACTGAATATTTTCTGCGGCACAGATTTTGAGGCCTGAGGTATTGAATCAGGTTGAGAATACCCAGTCCAAACAGAAATTGTGTAGTTCGTAGAGTAACCTGCGAACCAAGAGTCATGATCATCGTTAGTTGTACCTGTTTTTCCGGCAATAGGTAAGCCACTTACTGCAGCAGATTGACCTGTACCGTTAGGGTTAGTGATGACATCTTTCAGCATGTCTGTAATCATATAGGCAGTAGAATCTGACATGGCAACAGTAGATTCATGGTTCAATTCCAATTCTTCTCCATCACTGAATTCTATTTTTCTTACAGAATATGGTTCAGTGTACATTCCCTCATTACCAAAAGCAGTATATGCACCAGCCATCTCTAATGGGTTAGTTTGTAGGTTACCTCCACCAATTGAATCTGAGTCATATAGGCCTTCTTCTGTGGATAGGCCAAGACCTTCAGCGAATTCACTAGCAGGACCAGCTCCTATCTCTTGAAATGCTTTTACCGCTGGTACGTTATGAGAGCGATAAAGAGCTTCTCTCATGGACATCCAACCAAGATAACCCCTGCCCGCGTTACTGATTGGATCATCTTCATTTTCAAAACTATATTCTTCATCATTGATTTGATGATAAGTTGACCATTGTTCATTTTCTATTGCTGGGCCATAAGCTAGTATAGGTTTAATTGCAGAACCAGGCTGTCGACCATTTGGATTAGTAGCATAATTCAAACCTGCCCCAATTCCATCAGCTTTGTTACGGCCACCGCCAAGAGCTAAAATTTCACCTGTTTTAGTATCAACAGCAGCAATTCCTGCTTCCAGTTCATTATCACCGAAGTTAATTGGACTGTCTTGACTTAATAAAAGTTCAGCTTGTTGTTGAGCTTTCTGGTCCAATGTAGTATGAATCGTTAAGCCAGAAGTATAGATGTCTATTTCTTCTCCAAGCTCATCCTCAGTTTCTTCTAATACTCTTTCTATAAAAGAATCATAAGGAATTTCTGACTCATAATTTTGTTGGATCATATCTGATACTGCAACTTCTTTAGCCTCTTCAGCTTCTTCCTCAGTAATCTTATCGTGGTGAACCATTAAGTTCAGAACGGTATTTCTTCGTTCTTCAGCTAAATCAGGATTCGTATAAGGATTATATGCGCTTGGTCTTTGTGGTAGGCCTGCTAAAAGTGCAGCCTCAGCTAACGTCAATTCACTCAAATCCTCTTTCCCAAAGTAAGCCTCAGAAGCCTTTGCGACACCATAAAAATTATTTCCGTAGTAAATTCTGTTTAAGTACATCGTCAAAATTTCTTCTTTGCTGTATCTTTGTTCTAGTTTAAATGCTAAATATTGTTCCTGGACTTTACGTTTAACTTGCTTGTCATCTGTAAGGAAAGCTCCTTTGATGACCTGTTGAGTGATTGTACTTGCACCTTGAGAACCGAAGCCATCTGTAACGTTGGCAATGACTGCTGCTCCAATTCTTCTCAAGTCAACACCGCTATGTTCATAGAAACGTGCGTCCTCAGTTGCTAGTACTGCATCTTCCAATAAAGGAGAAATATCGTCGTATTGAATCATAATACGTTTTTGAGAACCGAGTTCAGCGATTTCTTCACCATCTCGGTCTAGGATGGTAGTAGATGCTGGTACTTGTAATTCATCAGCATTCAAGCTTGGTGCATCACTGATGTAATACATGAAAATACTTGCAACAGTTATGAATCCAATTAATCCTACTATTAGTGCAGATAATAATACTTTTTTCCAAGGAAATTTCTTATCTTTTTTCTTGCTTTCTTTAATTGCTTTACGACTTTTCGTCTCATTTTGACTCATCGTGATCTCCTCCAGTTATATAAACGCGGTCAATGACATCAATATAATTAACTTTTGCTTGAAATGTAAAAGGAATTAAATAACCGCTTTCTTTAATGAATGTATAGGAAAGTGATTTTCTCTTTCCATCAAATTGTTGATTCCACACCTCTATAAAGGGACGTATGGGCAACAAAAAAGTTTCATTTCTGCTAGTGAATCTGATGATAAAAAAACTGATACCACCTTGTTGCTCCACTTGAAGCATATGATTCACCTGATGCTCATGAATATTTGAAAATGGTAATGAGTTCTTGTTCTTTGTCTCCTTTGCTTCAAAATCAATATATAAACCATTATAAACGCCATTAAAGTCAGTTGTAGAAGGCCGTTGATAATAGGCTTCTTTTATAACAGCAGCGCTACGCTTAGGGTAATCGACTTGCACTACCTGAATGGGGGTAGGCTTTTTATGGATAACAGCTTTACCTGACTCTAAATAATAACTATTCGATTCGACGATTTCTTTTTCGAGGGTCATACCTCGGTTCCCATATTGCTTAGGGCTCTTAGGTGAAGCTTTGGGAGATTGAACAGATTGGGAGCGTTTAATGCTTCCTTTTGGATAGTTCAAATCGAATTCCTCCTATCAGAACTATTATATCAAATTTTAAAACATGTGAAATTGGATATACTATGACAAATTGAAGGACAAAAAGGACTGACAAAATGTTTCCGTTGATTGTTGATTATATAAGAGAAGAAACCCATAAGCACAATCAGAACAATATTACCCGAACAAAAGCTTATCAAAACTTCTATAAAGAAATTCCTGAAGTTAAATGGGCATTGTTAGCCAGCATGGTCTCAAGAAATGCAGGATACAATATGTGTGATTTGCAATCTCACACGTATAGAGGCTTACTACCAGAACATGAGCGCAAGTCACTATACCTGACATTTGAAAATATCAATTGGTATATATTCCAGGATGCTTATCCCCAGTTACTAATCTATAAGCTTTCGAAAGAGAATAAAACACCACTTTTCTTTTTATTGAAGTATTTTCACGTATCTAAATTCATGGAAGACATTTGGTATGATTTCTATCAAAAGCAATCTCTTGATAAGCTTATGTACGCACAAATTGTCAATGAACAAAATATAATCGAAAAGCCTATTATGACCCATTACCCCTACGAAGAAAAAGTTTTCCATAAGATGACGTTCATGTCACAAGATCTTCTTCATCTTAATGCTGTTTTGTTACCGACGAGACGAGGGAGAGTCTATGGTACTTTCATTTCAAGGTTTCGCAATTTGAATCATAGGATTTCTATTGGGAAAAAAATAGCGAATCTATTGTTTTATCCATATTTGTATCCTTTGATTAAGGATTTCGCCGTAAATACAGAGGTTACTGGAAGTCGCTATGAGTATGAGCAATATATGGACCAACAACACTTTTCTAATCTACCTCTTGAGAAAGTATATCATTATACAGTCCATCATCTGGATTATAATCAAGTGGATTGGTCCACACAAAAAAGAATTAAGAAGAAATGGTTTAAAGATGAGGCGATGAAGAATCCTGATCAGCTAGACCGATCCTTTTATCAAAAACGCAACAAAATACGAATGGTGGAAAGAGTTAAAAATTAGATTGTCGAATAAAGAGTTTTCTTAACTTCTTTTGTTAGTATTCTTCTTGTTTTGTCTTACTTGAAGGTATTAAGGTTTACTTGTCTAATCTCTACTTTATCAGATACTAGGAGGAGACGTTATGCAAAAAGATAAAGTAGGAAAGCATCAGTTGATTCATTCGCTCATCGGATTGGAAAATCAGTTGAATCAATTAAGAAAGAGAATGGACGATCTTTCTAAGGGAATCAACAAGAAATGATAGCTAGCCGTAAGAATTCATGATACATTAGTAACGAAAGCTAGGTGAAATTAATGGAAGAATTTTTACGGCTGACTACTGAGTTGAAAAATAATATATTAGAGGACTCGATTGATAGATACTTGAACGGAAAGAAATACGATCGAAAGAACCACGATGACTTTGAAGAAATCAAGGAAATCACAATTCCACTATTTGAAAGAATAGAAAAGTGGGAAACTGATGCCCAATCGATTGTTCATCAAATCCCATTGTTCCCAAATCAAATAGAGAACACTAAAGATAATTTGGAGATTTTAATGCTTCATAGCTTCTTTCATGATGTACGAAAGAAACGTTTCATGGAATTATATCACTCGGTCCTATATAATTTAGATATTATACTCGATCAGACGAACAAATAGAGAAGAACAGGCATTACAAGGGGGAGCAACAATGAAGAGCGAAGAGCTAGTGTCGGCAGCGAAAGAAATGTTGGATCAAGCTTATGTACCTTATTCCAAATTTCCTGTAGGAGCAGTACTCTTAACAAAAAACGGTAAGTTATATAAAGGATGTAATATTGAAAACGCAGCCTATCCAGTTGCATGTTGTGCAGAAAGAGTAGCCATATTCAAAGCTATTTCTGAAGGGGAAAGGGAATTTGAAGCTTTGGCAGTTATAGCTAACACTAAAAGGCCCGTGCCACCATGTGGCTCATGCAGACAAGTGATGAGTGAGTTTTTCGATCAAGATATGAAAGTGATCATCAGTAATAAAGACATGGAAACACAAGAAACGAGTGTCCAAGAACTTTTACCATTTAGTTTTGATCCTCAAGATCTAATGGATGGTCAAGAAAAATAAAACCGCTTACCATTTTTGGTGAAATTCCCACAGAGCTAGTACTTACTAGCTCTTTTTTGGTATACTATACATATGGAAATAAAATCTTTGTATATTACTGGTTATAAACCACACGAATTGAATATATTTAGTGACGAGGATCAAAAAGTTCTTGTCATTAAAAATGCCATTAGAAAAAAACTAATTCAATTAATCGAAGAAGGTTTAGAGTGGATAGTTGTTTCAGGCCAAATGGGTATTGAAGCATGGGGCTTCGATGTCGTACAAGACTTGAAGAACGAATATCCTATTAAGATTGCCTTGATTCCACCATTTAAAGACCAAGAGAAGATATGGAAAGAAGATCGTCAAACTATTTACCGACAGATGTGTGATCAAGCTGATTTTTTCCAAGTGTTGACGAACAAACCATATGAGAGTCCGAAACAATATGTTATGAAAAATCGATGGATGATTGAAAAAACGGATGCTTGCCTAATGGTTTTTGAAGAGGAGTACGGGGGCTCACCAAAATATTTTTATGACTTAGTACGATCGTACCAAGAAATGAACCCCTACGAATTGATTGTTTTATCATCATTTGATTTAGAAGATATGGCACGGGAAATGACAGAAGAGAACGATGAATGGATATAGGAGGTTGTTAACTTGAAAAAATTGAACTATGACAGTCAGCAAATTTTAGATAAGGAATTTAAAACTTCTATGAGAGGGTACAACCAAGATGAAGTCGATGAGTTTCTAGATGTAGTCATACAAGATTATGAAACATTCCATGAGGAAATATCTAGGTTGAGTGAAGAAGTGGAGAGATTGAAGGCAGCTAAATCTACTTCTAGCTCTAGTAATGGTCAGGCGAGAAGTCAAGTGAACTATGATGTATTACAACGTCTTTCTAACTTAGAAAAGGCTGTTTTCGGGAGAAAATATTCCGACCAATAAATGACAAAGATTTTCATTCGAAAATATGCTATAATCATGAGTTCAGGCATAATTAGAATTTGGAAGTGTTGAAGTAATCGCTCTGGTTAACAGAGAGGAAAGTCCATGCTCACACAAGCTGAGATGCTTGTAGTGTTCGTGCTTGACGAAGTCATAAGTCAAGGTAGCCTTCGTTGGCTAACGGCAGGGAAAGAACCTAAGTCTTTTGATATGGTTCGATTACCTTTAATGTGCCACAGAGACGAAATTGACTCGGAAACGATCAATGTGGAACGCGGTAAACCCCACGAGTGAGCAACCCAAAATAAGGTAGGGGCACTTTCTGCAAGAAAATGAACTGTGCAGAAGGACAAGCTATTGCTTGTAGATAGATGATTACTACTGGCGTACGAGGTTGACCACCGTTTGTAGTACTAAAGTACAGAACATGGCTTACCAAACACTTCCAGGTCACTCTTTTTATGCCTTGTTTACATAATGTTATTATAGTTAACCTAAAGATATATTAATATAGTTTTGAAGGGATGACTTCAATTGACCTCTAAAGTTACATTAATCGCAACCGCAGCAATGGGACTAGAATCTATCGTAAAAGATGAAGTTAAAAGCTTAGGTTATTCCCAAATACAAACAGACAACGGAAAAGTACAGTTCGAAGCTGACCTATCAGGTATAGCTCGAACAAATCTTTGGCTCCGTACGGCAGATCGTGTCAAGTTACTCATGGGTGAATTTGATGCGTTTTCTTTTGAAGACTTATTTGAAGGGACAAAAGCTTTGCCGTGGGACCAATGGATACCTAGAGATGCATTTATACATGTAGTGGGTAAATCTCATAAATCAAAGCTTTATTCCGTCCCTGACTGCCAATCGATTGTCAAAAAGGCAATTGTATCAAAACTTCAAGAATCATACGGCATACGTGGGCGTCTTGAAGAAGACGGGGATAAATACAAAGTAGAGGTCGCTATTTTAAAAGATAAAGTGACACTGACTATTGACAGTTCAGGTACAGGCTTGCATAAGCGCGGCTATCGAGCGCATCAAGGCGATGCACCTTTGAAAGAAACTCTTGCTGCTGCTTTAGTCAAACTGACAAACTGGACACCAGAGCATGCATTTGTCGATCCTTTTACTGGTTCAGGTACAATTGCTATTGAAGCCGCTTTGATCGGTCAAAATATTGCTCCAGGATTCAACCGTGAATTTGACTCTGAAAACTGGGATTTGTTGCCGCGTAGTGTATGGGATCAAGCCTGGGAAGAAGCAGAAGATCTTGCTAATTATGATCAACCATTGAATATCCTTGGTTCCGATATTGACCATCGAGCGATTGAGATGGCAAAAGCAAATGCAATTGAAGCTGGTCTTGGTGATCTTATTGATTTTAAACAAATGCAAGTTCGAGACTTGCGTCCATCTGACGAAATTGGGTACCTAGTCGGTAACCCTCCATATGGTGAACGAATAGGGGATAAGAACGTAGTTGAACAAACCTATCGTGATCTAGGTAAAGTCATGAAGGATTACCCTAAATGGAGTGTATATATTATGACCGCTTACCCTTATTTTGAGAAATGTTATGGAGCTAAAGCCACGAAGAAACGCAAACTTTTCAACGGCTTCATTAAAACAGACTACCATCAATATTTCGGTAAAAAATAAAGTAGAGGTGTCTAACTTGGAAAAAAGCTATACAGAAATGGAACAAAACTTTTTGCAATTTTACAAACAAATAGAAGCATATGAAGAAGCAGCTGGCTTGATTGGCTGGGACCTTAGAACGAAAGCTCCTAAAAAAGGTGTAGCTCAGCGAACAGAAACATTATCATTCCTTGCTCAAAAAGTCCATGAGTTAAGCACTTCAGATGAAATGAAGAACTATATCGATCAGCTTAGAAACTCTGATAATAAAATTATCAAGGCATCCATTGATGAATGCGAAAAAGAATATAATAAATCAAGAAAAATTCCAATCAATGAGTTCACCGAGTACGTCCAATTAACTTCTACTGCAGAATCGGTGTGGGAAGAGGCAAGAGAGAACAATGACTTCGAAACTTTCCGTCCTTACCTTGAGAAAATTGTTGATTTCAACATCCGCTTCGCAGAGTATTGGGGATATAAAGATAACCGCTATGATGCGTTGCTTGATAATTACGAACCTGGTGTCACAGTAGAGACACTCGATAAAGTATTTCCGGAATTAAGAAATAACCTCACAAATCTTTTAGACAAAGTCAATCAATCAGAAGACAAGCCAGATCCGAATTTGATTTTGTCTCATTTTCCAAAAGATCAGCAAGAAAAATTCTCCCTTAAAGTGTTAGAACAGATGGGATACGATTTTGACGCTGGACGGTTGGATGAGACGGTTCACCCATTTGCTACAGGACTCAACCCTAATGATGTCCGAGTAACAACTCGTTACGACGAACAAGACTTTCGAATGGCTGTTTTCGGTACCATTCATGAAGGGGGTCACGCCTTATATGAACAAGGCTTTGATCCTGAACTGTACCGTACACCAGTATGTAATGCTACTTCTATGGGCATCCATGAATCCCAATCTTTATTCTGGGAGAATTTTGTTGGTAGAAGCAAAGCTTTTTGGGATAAGAATTACGATTTATTCTTAGAACATGCTCCAGAAAGCTTCAAGAATATCGACAAAAACCAATTTTATCGTTCAATCAATGAAGTTAAGCCAGGCTTTATTAGAATAGAAGCTGATGAAATGACGTATGCCCTGCATATTATGATTCGTTATGAATTAGAAAAAGGTTTGATCAATCAAGAAATTGAAGTAAAAGATCTACCTGAACTTTGGAATCAGAAGATGAAAGATTATTTAGGAATTGAGCCAAAGAATGATTCAGATGGAGTTTTACAAGATGTGCATTGGTCTAGCGGAGGTTTTGGATATTTCCCATCCTACGCACTTGGCTATATGTACGGAGCTCAATTAGAGCAGTCGATGCGTAAAACACTTGATCTAGAAGAAGTTATTCATTCTGGTGATCTGTCTCCAATCAAAAACTGGTTGAATGACAACATTCACCGTCATGGAAGTATGAAACAACCATTAAACTTATTACAAGACGTTACTGGGGAAGGATTGAACCCAGAATATCTTGTTAAATATCTAGATCAAAAATACAATAAAATTTATAATTGGTAACAAAAATAATGAGCTATTCTTTTCCTAGGGAAGGATAGCTTTATTCGTATTTGAGAGGAGAATAATTATGGAATCTTATTTGCCATCATTTGATTTAAAAGGAAAAACAGCACTCATTACTGGAGCAACAAAAGGAATTGGACGCGCAATTACGATTGCTTATGCTGAGGCGGGAGCTAATTTAGTCATCGTATCTCGTTCTGAAGAGGACTTGAGTAACTTAAAAACACAAATACAGAATGATTATCAAGTTAAAGTAGTATATGTAGCATCATCTGTTACAGATATTTCTAATATAACTTCCAAGCTGGACATGATGAAAGAAACAATGCCGATTGATATATTGGTCAACAATGCTGGAATGAACATACGAAGTGAGGCTCTCAATGTTACTGAGGAAGAATGGTCTCAAATCATTGATACTAATATGAAAAGCGCCTTATTTCTATCACAATATGTAGCTAGAAATTTAAAAGAAAGAGGAGCAAAAGGGAAAATTATTTCTATCTCATCTGTTGGAGGGGTGACCGCCTTAAGAACCGGAGTGGTTTATGCCATGACAAAGGCTGCTCTTATTCAGATGACGAAGACGTTATCTCTTGAGTGGGGGAAATATGGTATTAATGTGAACGCGATTGGACCGTGGTATTTCCCGACTGCCCTAACAGAGGAATTATTAAAAAATGAACAGTATGTCCAAGATATTGTTGATCGTACACCACTTGAAAGAATAGGAAAGCTTGAAGAAATCGCTGGTCCGGCAGTGTTTTTGGCTTCAGATGCAAGTAACTACATGACTGGACAAGCTTTGATGGTCGATGGTGGAATGACCATTTACGGTTTCTAAAATAGTATAATATCCATTATTTAAGTACACGATAAAAGAAAAAAGGAAGTTTTGTCCCTTGTCATTCATTTATCGTGTGGGTACGGCTATACCACCTCATACAATCCATCAAACTGAGGCTAAGAAGTTTATACAATCAAATATTGCAGAAAGAAGACTCGAGAAATATGTAACAGTCTTTGACCAAGCTGAAATCACTTCAAGATATTTCGTCGTTCCACAAGAGTGGTTTGAGCAGCCACATTCTTTTTCTGAACGAAATGAATTGTTTGAATCAAAAGGAATTGATTTGGCAAGCAAAGCAGTTGATCGATGTCTAAACTCAGCATCAATGGATCATAGTGAAATAGATGCCCTTTTTACAGTTACTAGTACGGGCATCCTAACACCCTCACTTGATGTACACCTGATGAATAGGTGCTCTTTTAACGAAAATATTGTTAGGGTCCCTATGTTTGGGTTGGGTTGTGCAGGAGGAGCAGTCGGATTAGCGAGGGTTAACGACTATTTAAAGGCACATCCTACTGAAGCTGTTATTTTAGTGTGTGTAGAGCTTTCTTCTGTAGCATTTCATATCGATGAGTTAAACAGTACTAATATTGTTGGAGCAGCTCTTTTCGGCGATGGGGCTGCAGCTGTTCTATTATTAGGTGATGAGCATCCACTAAGTACTGGTGGATTTAAGATGACTGAAGCCAGTTCAAGAACAAAAAGAGAATCTATGGACATAATGGGCTGGGATGTCCAGGATGATGGTTTTCATGTCATTTTTTCAAAAAAGATTCCAAGTTTGATCAAGACATTTTGGAAAGACCATTCAGACAACTTTTTAACCGATAATAAGATTACATTACAAGAAATAGATTCGTTCATCCTCCATCCAGGTGGAAAGAAAGTACTGGAGGAAATCAGTAAATGCATACTGGAAGAACATTCATTAGAACATTCATTTAATATCTTAAAGAATTTTGGCAATATGTCATCCCCGACTGTCCTCTTCGTACTTTTAGAAAAAATGCAGCAAGAGAATCTTGAATCTGGTACAAAACACATTCTGGGTGCTTTAGGGCCTGGTTTTCATTCACAACTTATACTAATGGAGTATGTATAAATGTTAATCTGGATATTATTTTATCTAATTTTATTGAGAGTCGGGGAGCTCATCGTCGCTAAATCTAATGAACGTTTCCAGTTGCAACGAGGCGGGATTTTGATTCCTGACCCCTGGTACCCTTTAATTGTTATGACTCATGTCTTTTTTTTCATCTTCTTGATAGCTGAGTGGTTGTACATGGGTGAAGGGTTGTTTAGTTCACCATCATTAATATTGGGCTTTACGTTTATATTTTTACAGATTTTGCGTTTTTGGACACTTTTAACCCTAGGAAGAAGGTGGAATACAAAGGTAATTATCCGACCTTCTGAACCACTCGTTCAAAAAGGCCCATTTAAGTGGATCAGCCATCCGAACTACTGGATCGTCTTCGGTGAATTCATTGTAATACCACTAATGTTTGGAGCATATATCACAGCAATAATCTTTCCAATCGCCCACATATTGTTGATGACGAAAAGAATACCTTTAGAGGAGAAATCTTTGAATTTTGATCAAGTAAGAAAAGGGGAGAGTATATGATTATTAGTACTAAAGAAGCTTTTAATTGGTTGGAAAAAGGGGATGTTATATTCGTTGATTGTCGGTTCTCTCTTCAAGATCCGACTACAGGACGGAAGGCTTATGAAGAGGAGCATATACCAGGTTCTGTTTACTTTGATCTAGAAGAGGATTTAAGTGGGGAAGTAGGAGCGACAGGAGGTAGACATCCTTTACCTGACCTAAATGAATTTACCATTAAGTTAGGGGAAAGGGGAATTACGAAGAATACAACGATCATTGTTTATGACGAAAACCTTGCGTTTGCTTCCAGATTCTTTTGGATGATGAAACTTATTGGCCATAAGAATATTTATTTGTTAGATGGCGGATGGAAGGCATGGTTAGAAGAAGATATGCCACTATCCTCAAAGGCACAAAGTAAAGAAGTTATAAACTACGGTGCTGTCCAAATCGATGAATCAATGATAGCAAAACAAGAAGAAGTCAAATCGAAGAAGGAAAACGAGCAAGTAAAACTTCTCGATTCTCGTAATTTTGAACGGTATGCAGGCCATAAAGAGCCGATCGACCGAAAAGCAGGTCATATTCCGAACGCCTTGAATTATGATTGGACTCATGTGAAGAAAGATGATGGCACATTAAAATCTGAAGAAGAACTTAAGCATCACTTCTCTGATTTAAAAGATGCTAGTGACATCATTGTGTACTGTGGTTCAGGGGTAACAGCTGCACCTAACGTGATATCCTTGTGGCTCGCAGGCTTCAGGAACGTAAAATTATATGTAGGTAGTTTCAGCGATTGGATCACAAACGACTCCAATGAAGTTGCGACGATACAAAAAAACTAGCTCAGTAGTGAGCTAGTTTTTCATTCGTTTTGCGATATACATAAACGGTGTGTCAAATGCAGATACAATGAATTTTATTAAATAGGTTGAAATAAATATTTGTAGCCAAATTTCAATATCGTTGAGAAGTAATCCCCAAAAAGCTATGACACAAAAGATTGATGTATCAAGTAATTGGCTCAACATCGAACTTCCATTGTTCCTCAGCCATAAATATTTATCAGACGAAAACTTTTGTTTCAGTTTAGAGAAAATCCATACGTCTGCGTTTTGACTCACGATATAAGCTAATAGACTTCCTATTGCTACCTGAGGTACCAAGTCAAACAAAGTCTTTAATGATTCATTAACCATATCACTTTCTGCAGGTTGGAATCGTAATGCGATCTGCATAATGATCGTCATTGATAAAAGTGTATAAAAACCTACCCATACAGCTTTTCGCGCTTCCTTTTTACCGTATTTCTCATTGATAATATCTGTAGCCAAAAAGATGGTTCCATATAAGATGTTTCCTAGAGTAGCAGTTACTCCAAAAAGTTCTACCATCTTAAGCACTTGAATGTTTGCAACAACTGTAGACATCCCGATCCACACGAGCAAACCACTTTTGCCAAACAATCGATAAATCCCTAAAAGCATCAGGAAATTAACGATCGCAAATAATACCCAAAGTATTTCATTATTCATTTGTTCCACTCTCCTTAGTTTTGATGTCGCAGGATTTTGCGAACTGCGTTTGACAC
This sequence comes from Halalkalibacillus sediminis, assembly GCF_002844535.1. Taxonomy (NCBI): domain Bacteria; kingdom Bacillati; phylum Bacillota; class Bacilli; order Caryophanales; family Bacillaceae; genus Halalkalibacillus; species Halalkalibacillus sediminis. The sequence continues at coordinate 641,519 of NZ_PJNH01000001.1, read as the reverse complement.
AACATGAACATCTTATAAGAAATGAGTTCGGAACGCAACAAAAATTTTTATTTTCGTAAAAGACTCCAAAACAAAATACGGCAGCCACTTATTAGTGACTGCCGAAAAGGTAGATCATTTATTTTTTAGTAACGTTAGAAGCTTGAGGTCCACGATCGCCTTCAACGATTTCGAACTCAACTTCTTGACCTTCGTCTAATGATTTGAATCCTTCTTCGTCAATAGCTGAATAGTGTACGAATACATCGTCTCCACCTTCAACTTGAATGAAACCATAACCTTTTTCTGCGTTAAACCATTTTACTACGCCGTTTTGCATCTTAAAAAAGCCTCCTAAAAACTTTCACCCGCAGGTGTTTATTCACAATAAAAAATGAGAAGAAATTAAAAAAAGTAACTCGAATAGAAATGAAGGACCACAAAAAATTCAATCTTCACTTCTAAAGAAGTTACCCGATTTCATTATGATACTTCACATCTTTATTGCACTTCCAGTATACTTAATACAAGCTGTAGCGTCAAGCCAGACACAATAATCGTTGAATTTTAAATAAGGAGAAACTTCTATGATACGTATTGGATTAACTGGATGGGGAGATCACCCGGCAATTCATTCACTGGAAAAGTCCACAAGAAATAAATTGGCTACTTACGCCTCTCACTTTCCAACTGTAGAAGTGGATAGCGCTTTTTATTCCATCATTTCGCCACATCAGTACTCAAAATGGATAGAGCAGACTCCAAGCACATTTACTTTCGTAGTTAAAGCATTTCAAGCTTTTACAGGTCATGATAGAAAAACCTACACTAGAAAAGAAATAAAGGAAATGATCAAAAATTATAAAGATGGAATTCAACCTTTGATTGATAAGAATCAACTTCAGTGTTTACTATTTCAATTTCCACCATGGTTTGATGCTTCTAAGGCACATGTTCAGAAGCTCAAATTTTTAAGGCAGCAATTTGAAGGCTATCCATTAGCACTTGAATTCAGAAACCGTTCGTGGTTCGAAGGTAATTTAGAGCATGAGACGTTAAGATTCATGTATGATTATCAGTGGATTCATTCCATTTGTGATGAACCACAAGCAGGTAAAGGATCTGTTCCAATTATTAATACTACAACCCATCCAGATCAAGCTATTATTAGGTTCCACGGCAGAAATGTTCATGGTTGGAATAACAATGGTCAATCAAATTGGAGAAGTGTCCGTTTTCTATACAATTACTCTGAAAATGAATTAAAAGAGTGGTGTACGAGAATACACCACCTTGAAAAAGAAGTTAATGATATAACCATTCTGTTTAACAACAATTCGGGAGGGGATGCATATCATAATGCTAAGCAATTAATTGACTTATTAGACATAGAATATGATCAACTTAACCCGAAGCAAATTGGTTTATTTGACTAATTCAATGTTCTTGAGCCTAAATAACGTGAACTCCAATATGATTCGTTTAAATTACTGATCGTGACACCAGTACTTGTTCCAGCATGGATAAACTGGCCATTTCCTAAATAAATTCCTGCGTGAGATGGGCCGGGTTTATACGTTTCAAAAAAGACCAGGTTTCCTACACTTGGTGCTGATACTGCTGATGTAGCGTTCCATATGTCACTCACTGTCCTTGGTATAGAGATCCCGTGTTGTTTGTAAACGAATTGAAGATACCCGCTACAATCAAAGCCACTAGTTGTAGTTCCTCCCCATACATAAGGTACACCAACTAGGTTTCTTGCCGTTCCAACCACACTAGTGTCAGCCGTTGTAGAAGCGACCTGTTGAATTTCAGATTTTTCTTCTTCAGTCTCTTCTTCCTCAACTTCTTCAGTTTCTTCTTCTTTTTGCTCTTCGACAACAGTGGGCTCAACTGTATCATTATGAGTTGAAGCTTCCGGCTCGTGGGTTTCTTGCTCTTGTGGTTTGTTTTCCGCAATTGTAACCACGGGCTGCAGATTTTCAAGAGATAAGTCCAATTTAAAAATGTCGTTCATTCTTTCCAATCCACGCTTCGTCTTAGGACCGACAATCCCGTCAATTTCTGCTTGATAAACTCCGAAATACGCTAACGATCTCTGTATGCTCTTTGCTTCAGGTGATTTCGTCCCGAGCTTCAGGTTTTCAGCATAAGATTCGATTTGATTTATATGGTAATCTTTTTCAACTTCTTCGATTTTTAGAATTGTGCTCTCATTTGTCACCCCGGTTTCTTTCAAGCCATAATGCTTCTGAAAACGAAGTACAGCATGTTGGGTCATCACATCATATTCTTCATCAACTTCACCAGAATAGTATTGGATGAATTTCAGCTTCTCTTTTAGGTGTATTACTGATTCATGATGGTCGCCATATTTCATTTGTTTTAATTCTATAAGTTGAGTTTTTGCTTCTGCATCGACTGGGACAGAAAAAGCTAGAGGAGAGCTTAATGCTAAACTTCCGGCCATCGTACTCAGCAAAAATGGTCTTACTGTTTTCTTTCGTCGCATAGTAATCACCTTTCATCCTTTGTGATTTTACAAATATATGTCCTGAAGAATCGAACTATGCTTGATGCGTTATTTTTGGTAGAATAGGCTTAACAAATATGCGGATGAGGTGTAAGTATGGGGACAAATGAGCAACAATATTTGGATTTGTGTCGAACAGTTCTAAATGCTGGTTCTGATCGTGGAGATCGGACAGGAACAGGGACAAGGTCAATTTTTGGGCATCAAATGAAGTTTGATTTAAATGAAGGGTTTCCTTTACTTACAACAAAACGGGTACCATTTAAATTAATCGTCAGCGAACTGCTTTGGTTCTTGAAAGGTGACACCAATATTCGTTACTTGCTTTTACATAACAATAACATTTGGAATGAGTGGGCTTTTAAGAACTGGGTAGAAAGTGAAGAATACGAAGGACCCGATATGAAAGACTTTGGTTTAAGGGCTCAACAGGATGAAGCTTTTAATGCTGAGTATCAAAAGCAAATGGAAATATTCAAGAAAAAAATAATAGAAGATGACGTATTTGCTGAGAAGTATGGCCATTTAGGGGATGTGTATGGCAAACAGTGGCGTGACTGGGAAGACAGCCGTGGGCAAACGATTGATCAAATCAGTGATGTCATTGAAAACATAAAGAACAAACCAGAATCTAGAAGACTGATCGTTTCAGCGTGGAACCCACCAGAGATTGAAACTATGGCTCTACCACCATGTCATACACTTTTTCAGTTCTATGTGGATGATGGAAAATTATCTTGTCAGCTATACCAGAGAAGTGCAGATATTTTTCTCGGCGTTCCGTTCAATATTGCTAGCTATGCGTTACTGACTCATTTGATTGCACATGAATGTGGACTAGAAGTGGGCACATTCGTGCATACTCTAGGGGACGCACATATCTATCATAATCATTTTGATCAAGTGAATGAGCAGCTACAACGTGATATCAAATCTGCACCTACAATAACTTTGAATAGAGAAAAGGATTCAGTGTTTGATTTCGATGTGAATGACGTTGCGTTGAACGACTACCAACCACACCCATCGATTAAAGCACCTATCGCAGTTTAGAATGGAGGAAACCTAATGATTTCATTAATTTGGGCAATGGATCAGCATCGTGTTATAGGCTCTGAAAATGGAATGCCTTGGCACTTACCGAATGATTTGAAGTTTTTTAAAAGAGTGACTTCAGGTTCACCAGTTATAATGGGAAGAAAAACATTCGAATCAATTGGAAGACCATTACCTAAGAGAGAGAATATCATCTTGACTCGAGATAAAGACTTCAAAGTGGATGGGTGCGAAATCGTTCACTCTTGGAAAGAGCTTGATCCTTATTTCCAAAGAAACGAAGAGGTTTTCATTATAGGTGGCGCCCAACTATTTGAAATAGCTTTACCTCAGGCGGACCGACTATACATGTCTCAGATCCACGAGTCATTTGATGGTGATACTTTCTTCCCTCAATTTGACCTCGGCGATTGGCGACTGATCGAAGAGGAAGAGGGTGTTGTTGATGAAAAAAACGAACATGAACACACTTTTTATATTTTTGAACGAAAATAAAGTGAACGTTTTGTAACAGTCTCATTTTATGTTTGCAAAATGTGGACAAATCGGCGAAAATAAAGATAAGTTACTGTGAAGAAATGGTAGGTGTTATCATGAATATAGGAATTCCAGGTTTAATCTTAATCGTACTCATCGTACTTATTATATTCGGTCCTAAAAAATTGCCTGAACTTGGGCAAGCTATAGGTCAATCGTTGAAAGAATTCAAGCACTCGACCAAAGGTTTAACATCTGATGACGATGAATCTGATAATAAAAAGACAATCGATCACCGTTAATAATGATTTGAAGTTCATCTCCGAGTTTTTACTATACTAACATCATTGGAGTGATTTTATGGGTTTAGGTGGAATTGGAGTACCTGGGCTTATTTTAATCGTACTCGTAGCTTTAATCGTTTTCGGGCCAGCCAAGCTTCCCGAAATTGGTAAAGCGTTTGGATCTTCATTACGAGAGTTTAAAAAAGCGACAAATGATTTGATATCTGATGATTCTTCAGATCAGAAGTCAAACGATAAAAATAATAACAATCAATCGTAATCAAGGTGTAAGGTGACCCCCTTACATCTTCTTTTATGAAAAGGATGAGTTTTATGTCTAGTAATAAATACAGCAACCCGGATGAAATGCACTGGACAGAACATTTAGGTGAACTGCGTGGACGGTTGATTTGGAGTTTTGTCATATTCGCGCTCTTTTTCGCTGTTGGCTTTTATTTTGCCAGTGATATTTATCAATTTATTGAAGGCGATGTTTCATTTGAATTGAATGTTCTTGGTCCGTTTGAAATCGTTTGGGTTTATTTAATGATAGCAACGATCGCCGGTTTGTTCGGGGGACTTCCATTTTTAGCATTTCAACTATGGTTGTTCATAAGTCCTGCGTTAACTAAGCATGAAAAAAGAGTCAGCGCTTTATACATACCGATCATATTCATTCTATTCGCTGTAGGAGTAGGTTTTGGATATATTGTCATCAAAGATCTAGTCCTCGAATTCTTATTAGGACTAAGTGATGGACTCGTGAATGAAATGTTCACTGCGAAAAACTACTTTCGATTTGTCTTGCAAATGACCATTCCATTCGCTTTCTTTTTCGAGGTCCCATTAATCGCGATGTTCCTTACAAGTTTAGGGATGCTCAACCCACAAGTTATGAAAAAATTCAGGAAGTATGCTTACCTAGTCCTGGTTATTCTAGGTACAATGCTTTCACCACCTGATTTTATTCTGCAATTGATCGTTGCAGCTCCATTAATCTTGTTGTACGAAATTTCGATTACGCTTTCGGGAATCGTTTATAGAAGAAAAATTAAAAAACTGAAGCAATTACACGAAGAATCATAAGGTACTAGGGGGATTGGATGAAGCCATTTTACCATTACATGTTGCAATACCGTGGGGTTAAAGATAAGGATGATCCAAGAAAAAGGTTAGCTGATTGGATGTTCAATGATCATGATTTTCCAAAACAAGAAACTGATTATGATGAACTGAGCAGATATCTAGAATTGAACAGTCCTTTTCCTGAGGCTTTACAAACCTTTGACGATGTATGGGATGACTATAATAATTAATACACAAAAGGCCGGGAGATATACTCCCGGCCTTTTTTCATGCTAATCGTTGATGGTATCTAGCAAACGTAGGCACTTCCAACGATAACTAACAGGATAAATAAAACGACAATTAGTGTAAAGCCACCATAGTAATTGCTCATTCTCATACCTCCTATCGTCATTTCATTCATATCGTATGCTGGGATAGTAAGCTTTGTATAGGCAATTTCATTAAATACGGATGTCTACAATTTGATGGAGGGGGAGGTTAAAGGATTGGGAGCTATTACGAATGATCAATTCTTTCTTGATGGCTTCATACCTTTCGACACTGCCCTCATAAGAACTGTATTTCCCGTTTGAATATCGAATGATTTTTACTTTTAGTTCTTCATCTATTGCTTTTTCTAAATTCTCATTCAGCAATTCCAGTTCTTGCTCATCCAATGATGGGGGAGGTTGGTAGGTGTCTTCTTTCCACATCTTTTGGATAGCTGATACATGTTCTGGCAACATCATCGAGGTCCACTTAATACTGCCACGATCATTATGCATTTCAATCACCTCACCACTATTATATACGAACAAATGTTCTTAAACAAGAATATGTTCGATTTTCGATTTAGATTAAGGTAAAATTTAAATAAACCATTTACAAAATGAGGTGATTAAATGGCTCAACCATTTATGATGGAATGGAAAATTGTTACGCACGGTAAAGAAAGAAGAATTAATGAAGAAACTGATTTATTCGAGATCGAATTCGAAGGATATAAAATTTTCCCTATACTTGAACCAATAAAAATCATGAGAAAACCTGAATCAGACCAAATTGGTACCGCGAAAATTGTCAAATTAACTATTGAAGAAGGAAAGACAATTTGCCATTATCACCTGGTTTCGCTCCAAAGTGTCAATTAACGACAAACGATGGACGAAATAGTGTCGAAAGCACTGTTATCATGCGCTTTCCCGGGAAATAATCGAATGGCGAGGGGGAAATAATTTTGGGGATCGTCACCGACTGGAAAAAGTATTTACAGCCCGAAATCAGTAAAGAGTATTTCCAGCGAATGATTCATTCAATTGATAGTCAATATGAAGAAAAAGAAATCTATCCAATAAAAGAGCAGGTGTTTAGAGCCTTCAATGAAACGCCTTTCAATGAAACTAAAGTGGTCATCTTAGGACAAGATCCTTACCATGGGCCTGGGCAAGCGAATGGGTTAAGTTTTTCCGTTCCACCAAGAATGAATATACCACCATCTTTAAGAAACATATTCAAGGAGTTGCAAAATGATTTGGGTTGCCCAGCTCCTAGACATGGTGATCTCACAAAATGGGCAAGACAAGGGGTATTGTTATTAAACACCGTTTTAACAGTTGAAGCCCATCAGGCGAACTCCCATCGTTCGATCGGCTGGGAGAGTTTCACGGACTATGCGATACAGCAATTAAATAACGAGAGAAATCATCTTGTTTTTATTTTATGGGGGAAACAAGCTTTGAAAAAAAGTAATATGATCGACCAAAACCGTCATGTCATTTTACATAGTCCTCATCCTAGCCCTCTTTCTGCTCATAGAGGTTTCTTTGGAAGTAAGCCTTTCTCAAAGACTAATGAATATCTACTCGAGCATGGAATTTCTCCAATCGAATGGTGTATATAAATTATACGAGCAGTAGCCTATACGTGAGCTATGTCTATAACGTAACTTATAGTATACATATAAGGAGGCGTTAAGACATGTTTGACCCTTATCAAAATCAACAAATGTACAGATTTCAACCACCAGCGCAACTGGGGAAGCGACCAAGTGGAATTCAAAACATCGTTGGTCGGTTCCTAGGACGACGACCACAAAGTTCACTATTGATGCAACAACCTTCAAAGTTTGGTGCAATGTATTCACCGTCGACCTATAGCACCTTTCACCAAACTTTAAATCACGTTCAAAAAGGGTTACAATTGGTTCAGCAGGTCACACCTTATGTAAAGCAATATGGACCAATGATTAAGAATGCACCTATGTTTATTGATATGGTGAAAATTATGATGGAGCAAGACGATCAGAGTGGTGAAAGTGTTTCTGATGAAGAATCACAGACAGCGTCTGATAAAGAATCGCAGACAGCTCCAAATGAAGAAGTAAAGAATGCAAAACCCTCTTATAAAAAAGAATCACCAAAAAAGGGTAATGAAGTTCCTGCTCCGAAACTCTATATATGATTTAAATAGAAAGGGTGTCTATTATGTCAGAGCAGTTAAAAGTAGCAACATTCGCAGGTGGATGTTTCTGGTGTATGGTTGAGCCTTTCGACCGTAGACCAGGAATACATGAAATCACATCTGGATACACAGGAGGACATACTGAGAACCCGACATACAGAGAAGTCTGTTCAGAAACAACGGGACATGTTGAAGCAGTACAAATCACGTATGATCCTGATATATTTCCTTACGAAAAGCTTCTAGAAGTTTATTGGCAACAGATTGATCCTACAGATGACTCCGGTCAGTTCAATGACAGAGGTGGATCATACAAGCCTGTGATTTTTTATCATGACGAAGAACAAAAATCTATGGCTGAAAAATCTAAGCAAGCACTACAGGAAAGTGGAAAGTTCAAAGATGATATTGTAGTTGAAATCGAAGAGGCAAAACCTTTTTACAGGGCTGAAGATGAACACCAAGATTATTATAAAAAGAATTCATTTCATTATAAACTATATAAAAAAGGTTCTGGAAGAAAAGGATTTATTGATAAACACTGGAAGAATAACAAAGCTGATGTTGAACAACTCCGTGAGCAACTAACTGACATTCAGTATAAGGTCACGCAGGAAGATGCGACCGAAACACCTTATAAGAATGAATACTGGGATCACGAAGAGGACGGCATATACGTTGATATCGTCAGCGGTGAACCACTTTTTTCATCAACCGATAAGTATGACGCGGGTTGTGGTTGGCCAAGCTTTACTAAGCCCATTGCTGAAGTGGAAGAACATATGGACACCTCACTTGGTATGCGAAGAATAGAGGTTCGAAGCAATTACGCAAACTCTCATCTTGGACATGTCTTTGACGATGGACCTAAAGAGGAAGGCGGCATGAGATATTGTATTAATTCCGCTGCCCTGAAGTTCATCCCGAAAGACGAGCTAGAAGAAAAGGGTTACGGAAAATATAAAGTGTTGTTCGAATAACAAATCAAACGATTGATTAAGATAATGAAGGGAAGAGAAAGATGATTCATAAAACTTGGTATGATAATCCAACGACGAAACAGATCACTTGTGTGCATGTGGATGCAAAGAAATTCACAGTCGAGAATGTGCTAACACCTGGTAAGGTATATGATGTTAAAAATGAATCTGATGAATTCTATTTCGTAGTAGATGACACCGGGAAAATGGGTGGCTTTTACAAAGAATATTTCGAAGAAAAATAACATTTAAAGGCAGCTTTCATTATCTAGTGAAAGCTGCTTTTTTGACCTGAGAGAATTCAAAAGCTATAATTAGTTTGAATTCAAGATATAATCATATTATTTTTGAAGGGATGATTTTCATGCATCACATATTCCAAGAAGGAAAAGAAGGCAAACCTACATTTCTATTGTTACACGGGACAGGTGGAACCGAAAAAGACCTTCTCCCACTTGCTGAAATGATTGATCCTGATGCTCATGTACTTAGTGTTCGTGGTAATGTGAGTGAAAATGGTATGCCTCGTTTTTTCAAGAGACTACGCGAAGGAGTTTTCGATGAAGAGGATCTCATCGAACGTACGGAAGAATTAAAAGATTTCTTAGATGAAAAGAGTCAAGAATATGGATTTGATAGAAACAATGTGATAGCAATCGGTTATTCAAATGGTGCGAACATTGCCGGAAGCTTACTTTTTCATTATGAAAAGGTGTTGAAGGCTGCGATCCTACACCACCCGATGGTCCCTAGGAGAGGAATCGATCTTCCGGAACAACATGAAACACCAGTTTTCATTGCGGCAGGGGAGAATGATCCCATTTGTTCACCTCAAGAATCTAAAGACTTGAAAGACCTATTAGAACAATCAGGTGCAAAGGTAGAATTATTTTGGGATAACCAAGGACATCAATTAACTAAAAATGAAGTAGATGAAGCTAAAAGATGGTATGAAAAATTATACTAATAGACGTAAGCAGTAGCGAAATTGCTACTGCTTTTATATCCCCTTATACAGCTTTAATTTTCTGAATTTTAAATGTAACTGTTCGCAAGAAAGATACCGAGCATTTGTTCATACATTTCGTCAAATTGGTTAAAAGGTAATGGATTGACTCCTTTTCCAAGCTCAACTGTAAAACCTGGAAGACGAAATTCTTGAATGAACCAATCTTTAAACCCAGCATGACTATCGACATATCTAATAGGGGCAAAGCTACTCACTCTACTGTATTCAGAAACGATTTCCTGAGATTCTGGTGGCTCGAGACCTTCATATCCCCAAAATATAACTTGCCCTTGTGTGTGCAAAGCTAGAACGCGATCAAAATTTTCCCTGCCAACCAGTTCTGCCATTGCGATTGCTTCTGGTTCAGTTAATGGTGCGTTTCCAGGAAAATCTCGTGGTGATGGCTGTTTAGGCTTTCTGTTTTGTTCAATTTGCCAATTAGCGGGGTATTGATTATTCAAATCTACTCCTCTAATATTGGCTTTCCATCCGCTGAAATCAGTGCTATTGTTATTGATCTCTAGTGCCAAATCTCTGTACTCTTGTTCACTTGGAACTCCTTCAGCAAGCAAATCAACTCCATCTGGATTCACCATCGGTACAAGGGAGAGGGTTACATTCTCAAAGTAATTCATCATATTGTTACCTCGTATAGGTTCATTGGTTGTTATAGCTTCGGCATACTCTTCGATAAACTTCATGATCACACTAGTGGTAATTGCTTCATTGGCATGGAATGACCCATTCACATGAACCAATTTGGAGCCACTTCCCACCCTGACTTCATAGATTGGCTTACCCATTACGGACTGCCCAATCACACGTAGATCTAAGAATGGATATACTTCCACAAGCTCCTTAAGATGTTCTTCCATCAATGAAGATGAATAAATTCGATCTGTTTGTACGATCGTCCCTCTGACCATTTTAGGTATATTAAGGTTACGCCCTATAGGTAAATTTTCTGGCGAGTATTGATTAGCCAATCTCAATTGGTTTATATCAGTATTTTCTTGTTGACTAATGGACCAATAGGTATCGCCAGCATTAATTAAACGAGTATCAGCTTGATACCCTGGAATTTGGAGAGTATCCCCGATGGACAAATTATTTGGGTCTTTGTTTGGATTAGAGGCAATTACGATTCCGAGTGGTAGTTGAAAAGCTACAGCAATATTGTACATCGTGGTGCCTGGTTGGATCTTAATGATCATTTTTATCTACTCCTTTTGCAAAGTTCAACTCAAAATGTCAAAAATTCTCCTTATAATTCGTAAAATCATATGCATATTCATTTGGAGTTTCTTTTTATTTAATGGTATGATAACCATATAGTTATAATATGAAGGAGGGTTTACTTTTGGCATTTGTAATCACGTCACCATGTAAAGATGAAAAAGCTGGCGAATGCGTTGAAGTTTGTCCGGTTGATTGTATAGAAGAAGGAAAAGATATGTTCTATATCGATCCAGATATTTGTATTGATTGTGGAGCATGCGAAGCTGTCTGCCCTGTAGAAGCAATCTATCATGAGGATGAACTACCAGAAGAAGAAGAGAAATACATTGAAATTAATCGTAAATTTTTCCAAGAGTAATTCATAAAGTAGGGGCTGAGTGCACTGTATTCAGCCTCTTTTTAAATAAGCGCTAGCAAAGTCAAATAGGACTAATTAGTGTACTATACATAGGCCGCCAAAACTCGCTGGATGGCGAGTTTTTATTTTACTTTAAGAATGTTTAACTTTATTAAAGGGTTAAAGTATGTGAAAAACAAAGGCTTTCGCCATTAGGACTTGGCGAAAAGCCAAGTTTTTCTCATGAAACTTATTTTTCACAATCAAGGGAGAAGACATATGACAAAGATATATATGAACGATTTTCAAACAGAGCAGCTATTTTCGATTATCCGTTGGCTCTTTTTAGCTATTTCAGCAGCATTATTCTACTTGGAACCTTTTTCTAGTCAGTTGAACTTTAATACCAATACATTTTTCTATTTGATTGTATTTGCTTTTTGCTATATGTTCATGACGCAAGTTTTTTTGTTTTTCAGATTGAAGCGTGAACGTATTCAGCGAAACATTATGAAGTTCGGAATAATTTGTGATTACATAGCTATTATGTGGCTGATTGCACTTTCAGGTGGTATCGAGAGTCCTTTTGTTCCAGTTGTTTTTCTGCTAATTATGCATGCTACAATCTATTGGAGTGTAAAGGGCTTATCTTTTTCTATTGTAGCGTCAGCGCTTGGATATGCAGCAATCGGAATAGGCCTCGAGCAATTTTATCAGTTTTCACTAGTGTGGGAGTTCGCATTCAATACGATGTTTTTCATAATTATCGGTTTTTTTGCAGGCGTTCTTGCTTATCGCGAACGACTTCACTATCAAGATAAAATGAATTATCAAGATCAATCGTTAAAGGATTATGTAACTGATTTATATAACCACCGTTCTTTTCAGAACACATTGGAAAAACTTACTTCAACTCAAAAAAATATTTCAATGATGATGATTGATATTGATGATTTTAAACAAGTTAATGATCGATTTGGACACACACTAGGTGACCAAGTGTTATATACATTAGGAAATACATTTAAAACGAATCTACCTAAAAGCCAAGGATATTGTTTCCGCTACGGAGGAGAAGAATTCTCGATCATTTTATTTGAAACGGAAAAGTCAGCTTTAGAAAAACAAATCAAAAATTGGAACCAACATTTCGAACAAAGTGTTCAAATGATTCCTGAGTTAAAAGATTACCAGATTACATTGAGTTATGGTGTGACTAAATATCAATCAACTGATACAAAACAATCTATGCTCAAACGCGCTGACCGTAACCTTTATTATGCAAAAGAAAATGGGAAAAATCGTGCTGTTTTCGATGAAACATTTGAGCGATAGATTTAGAAACATTCAGATTGGAAGATTATAATGGCTACTACTGTAAAAAAAGAAACGATCAATTTCAATAACCTTTATAAAGAACTGAATAAACAAAGTGATGAAAGTACTTTGCATAAGATCGCCCAAATATATCAAAAATGGTCGGACGATAAGATGACCATCGGGTTTACAGGTCATTTTTCTGCAGGTAAATCTTCTATGATCAACTATTTACTAGGAGAGCAATTACTTCCATCGAGTCCAATACCGACAAGTGCAAATATCGTAGAAATTTCAAGTGGTGATGAATTAGTAAGGTACCAGCTGAATGATGGAAATTATATTGAACAGGATCATTTACATGTGGATCAAATACATGCACTCTCAAAAAATGGTCAAGATGTCCGTACAGTGACCATCCAAAAACCATTGAAACGATTGGATGAAAATGTATCATTCATGGATACACCAGGCATTGATTCTTCTGATGACGAAGAATACGATCGCACATTAGCTAGTATTCATTTAATCGATTATTTCGTTTACATTATGGACTATAACCATGTGCAATCGGAAATCAATTTTGAATTTTTAAGTAGGCTAGAAGATAATCAAGTGCCTTACACAATCGTAGTTAACCAGGTGGATAAACATAATGAAAGTGAGCTTCCATTCGAGGTATATAAACAAGCACTATACGACAGTTGTGATGAGTGGGGCTTGAAGCCAGATTCGATCTATTTTACTACTTTAAAAAGTGACGATCACCCTAGAAATGAAGTAAATGACTTAATTTCAAAGTTGGATTCAGTAATGGCAAATAAAAGAGCTATTATTGATAAAAGAACTCAACACGAAGTTAAGAAGTGTATTAGTGAATACGTAGATACTCGTTTTGAAGTTGAGGAGTATTCTTTTGAGGTATCATTAGACACACTTAAAACTGAAGAGCAGGAAATTTTGAGTGCCATTGAGGAATTAGAGGAATTCAAAAAATCAGCTGCCAAGAAAATGCATTCCGAAGTCTCGAATTTATTACAGAATGCTTATTTGATGACATTCGATACAAGAGAGCTTGCCGAAAAATGGTTGGAGTCGAATCACCACAAATTTAAAGTCGGCTCTTTATTCACTTCGAAGAAAAAGACTGAAGAGGAAAAAGAACTCCGTGAGTCTCAATTTCTTAATAAGATCAATGAACGGATCCAGTCAGAAATGGTTTGGCACATTCGTGAATTCTTCATGGGCTACATAAAAGAATATGTGATTAAAGACTCAGTAATCGTCCAGGAAATTCAAGATTTTAAATTTTCCCTGAATGGAGCAGATTTAAAAACCGTTTTAAATCCGTCAGCTGAGATTAATTCTGATTATGTCCTGCGTTTCACACAAGACTTGCAACAATACTGTGTTCGAGAAATCAAAAATGATCTTAGTCCAGTAATTAAGAAAATCGGCGATCAACTCGGCTTGCAGTTGGAGTCTCAAATTGAAGAGCGCAAGACTGTTCTAAATGAAATCCGGAGTAAAATTGGTAAAGCTGAGACAATCGATCAAAACACGCGACAAAAAGAAGAGTTTTTAGATCGATTAAACGATCTGACATTCGATACTAAGGCTACTGAAGAAAAAGAAATTAATACTTACATTGAGCGAATTAACAGTGAGTATAAACAAGTTGATCTGAATTATATTTTAGAAAACAGTAAACAACCGAAAGACGAGTTTACTAAGCAAAGTCAAGGGGAGAGGGAGGAACTCTCTGGCAATAGGGACCCTGACGCTCTTGTGCAACAAGCTCGTTACCTTAAAGATCAAATGAAATCAACGGAGCAACTAAGTCATTTTTATGAAACAATCGATCAGAAGATTAATCAATATGAACAAATGGAGTTCACTGTTGCTTTATTTGGGGCATTCAGTGCAGGTAAATCTTCATTTGCTAACGCTTGGATTGGGGAAGAACTATTACCTGTGTCTCCAAACCCGACTACTGCAGCCATAAATAAGATCTGTCCGCCCAATATTGATCATTCTCATAAAGAAGTTATCGTATCTTTCAAGTCAGAGGAAGTAATGCAACAGCAGCTTGAGAAGATATTAGAACCTGTTAAGGATCAGCCATCTGACAGTCTTGTTGGAATGTATCGGTTCTTACAGAAGAAATGGCACAAACTTGAAGATAAGTTATCTAAATCTGAAGCTTCATATGTGAATGCATTCTTCCAGGGATATTCTCGTTCAAAAGAACGTTTAGGTGAAGAGATTCAAGTAAATATACAGAATTACTCAACATACGTAACGGATGAAACTGTTTCTTGTTTTGTTGAAGAAATTGAGCTTTACTACGACTGCGAACTGACGAGACAAGGTGTAACACTTGTTGATACACCTGGTGCTGATTCTGTCCATGCGAGACATACGAATGTTTCCATGCACTATGTAAAGCACTCAGATCTCATTATTTACGTCAATTACTATAATCACGCATTTGCCAGAGCTGATAGGGAATTTTTACTTCGATTAGGAAGAGTACAGAACAGCTTTTCAATGGATAAGATGTTCTTTATCTTGAATGCGGCCGATTTAGCAGAATCAGACGAAGAACTTAAGCAGGTTCAAACTTATTTAGAACAACAATTGAATCAATACCAAATTACAAATCCTGCAGTATATCCGGTTTCTAGTAAGCAGTTATTGAGTGGGGAGAAGAAATCCAATCAAGTGCCATTCTTTAATAGATTTGATGACTTTATTCAAAACGATGCAAAAATGTTGCTTACCTCAAGAATCCGGTTTGAAATGGATAAGTTGAAAAGCTTCTTGAAAAAAATTCTTGAGGAGTCCACTCAAGATAAAGAAAGACAAGCAGAAATTCTCAATGAAATGAAAAATGATCAAGCTAGATTTAAAGAGTGGTACGAATCAGTAGATTTGACTGTTTATTTCAATGAAATCCATCAACAAACTAAAGAGTTGAATCACTACGTTCATGAACGTACACTTATTCAGTTAACTGATTATATGAAGGAATCCATCAATCCTGCGACCATCGAATCCAATGGCAAAAAAGGTAGAACTGAAGTAAGACAAGCGATCAAACAGATGATTATTAAATTGGAACAAAACTTAAGTAATGAGTTCCAATCAACCAATATTCTGTTAGATGCTACTTTCAATCGGGCTAAAAAATCGTTTGTTGAGGATGCAAATTCTTATGTTGAACAAAACACGAGTTTCTCTGCATTTTATTTCGAAGCAGAAGAAGTTGACTCGATTGAGCCACCTAAGATTTTCTCCAATTTAAATGAGGAAAAATTAACTCAGGTAGCTAGCGTATTCAAAGACAAGAAAAGTTTTTTCGAAAATCAAGAAATAAAAGACTTATTTGAACAATTAAGCCAGCTGATTGATAGTGAAGTGAAAGATATGACTCAGCTCTTTGAAGAGATTTTCATTAAAGCATATGAACAGAAGTTCGAAAAGTCAATATCAGAAGCATATGAAGAAATTTTAGAGGAACAAACCAGGTTAATACAGTCTAAGAAATCTTTCTTTGAAAATGATGAATTAATTGCTAAGTACCGGAACCTTTTACAGGAAGTATCCAATAAAGCGTCAATTGACTAATGGTCGAGGCGCTTTGTTTTTTAGTTATAATTATTTGACAATTTTAAAGATTTGCTTCAACTTATAATTTATAACTTCAAAAGTTTATAAATTCAGGAAATTCTTTCAGTTATTAAAGCTGGAAGTCAAAATTATATTCTTTCAATCTATTAAAAGAAATTCTAGGAGGAAACTATGTCTACTAAACGATTTACAAAAACTGATGACCTTTTCGAACTGAAATCCGTTACGGATCCAAGAGTATCACCAAATGGTAAAGAAGCTCTTTTTATTCAAACGACTATAGACGAAAAGAAAAATAAGTACATTTCTAATTTATTTCTTTTAAACCTAGAATCAAATGAAACCCAACAATTAACATTCGGTAAGGAAACCGTCACTCAACCTAGGTGGTCAGCAGATGGTAATAAGATTCTTTTCCTATCAAATAGAGAAGAGAAGAATCAAGCTTTCATTCTTCCGCGTTTCGGTGGAGAAGCTAAGCAGGTGACTGACGAGGACTCAGGAATAAGTCAAGCAGCCTTTTCGCCAAATGGCAATAAGCTCGCATATCAATCTTCTATTACTCTTGAAAAATTACAATCTAATGATGAAGAAGAAGAGAAGGATGAAGATGATAAAGACTTTCCGAAGCCGACTGTTATCGAACGCATGAAATATAAAGCTGACAGCGCCGGGTTGCTTGAAGTGAAGTTCCAACAAATCAAGTTGTTGGACTTAGAGTCTGAGGAATCTGAGGTTCTATTACAGGGTGAAAAGAATTATATTTTCCAAACTTGGTTATCCGATGGTAAGAAATTTATTTATTCAACAGATGAGAAAAGAGACCAAGACTTCAATTTCAACCAGAACATTTACTTTTATAACTTAGAAGATAAAACATCTGAGGAGCTACCTACGGATGAGGGGTATGCTTCATCATTCACCCAATCTCCAGATGGAAAACATTTATTATTTGTTCATATGGGAAGAGAATATGAGAATGCTACTCATGCAGAACTTTATCATTATGACTTGGATAACAAGATTACTACTTGTCTGACTGAGTCACTTGATGCACCAGTGGGTGATTATGTAGTAGGAGACTTCTTACAACAAACTGTTCTCCAAGGAGCAGTATGGAGCAGTGATAAAGATTTCTACTTCCCAGTATCAAATCAAGGGAGTGTGCACTTATATTATGGCAACCTTGATGGTGAACTCTATCCAGCACTTCAAGACAATCTGCATATAAATGGTTTCGATCTGGCTTCAGGTCAAAAAGCTGTACTTACTATAAGTACATTAACAAATCCAAGTGAAATTTATACTTTAGATGTTACAAATGGAGAGTTGACACAAGTATCAAATGTCAATGAGGAATATTTAGATTCTGTTGATCTAGTCGAACCAGAAACGATTGAATATACAAGCAAAGATGGATGGAAGGTTCACGGTTGGTTTATGAAGCCTGCGGGATACAAAGATGGAGAAAAGTACCCAATGGTTGTTAATATCCACGGGGGACCACACGCATTTTATGCAAATACGTTTTTCCATGAAATGCAAGTTATCGCAGCTAAAGGCTATGCTGTATTGTATGTGAACCCAAGAGGAAGTCATAGTTATGGTCAAGAATTCGTAGATGCTGTTAGAGGGGATTATGGTAACGGAGACTACTTGGATATAATGAACGGCGTGGATTATATCCTAGAGCAAAATCCTTGGATTGATGAAAATCGCTTAGGTGTGACCGGAGGAAGTTATGGTGGGTTCATGACTAACTGGATCATTGGCCATACAAACCGCTTTAAAGCAGCCGTCACACAACGAAGCATATCAAACTGGATCAGCTTCAGAGGTGTGAGTGATATTGGATACTACTTTACAGACTGGCAAATCCAAGCGAAGTTCAATGATGTTGAAAAAATGTGGAAGCATTCACCGATTGCATATGTGGATCAAATGCAGACACCTTTACTAATTATTCATAACGAACGAGATTTCCGCTGTCCAGTAGAACAAGCAGAACAGTTATATATCGCTCTCAAATATCAGAAAAAGCAAACCAAGTTTGTTCGATTCCCAGAGTCGGATCACAACTTATCCAGAACAGGAAAACCTAATTTGAGAATTGAGCGTCTCAACCATATAACAGGTTGGTTCGACGATTATTTAGCATAGAAAGTCCATAAAAAAGTAGCACAGTTTTGAGAGTACAATGATCTGTACCTCTTAATTGGGCTACTTTTTTTAGGAGTCTCTCCATTTTTCTTTATCAACATTAAATACAACAACTGTATGAGTAAGAATATTAGACAATTGAATATATATTAAGTAAGGGTCGAGTTTCTTAGGAGGAATATAATATGAAGGTCAAAGTTATAATGTTATTTACGTTTATTGTTTTCATATTATCTGGTTGTACAAGTGAAGGTAGCCAACGGGGGTTTACTTTCGAAGGTGAATCGAAAAAATGGTTGGTAACACTTAATGGTGAGTTAGCTCAAGAAACAAATGGTATTTATGAAGAGGCAAATGCGATTTTTACCTACATAGGGGAAAATGATATAAGATCTTCCGTGATTAAAATGGATAATAACGGTGATAGAGCGATGGTATCAAAAAATACTGGGGAACTTTCCAACAACGATACAGTGGAGATGTCTTTTGGAAATTACAGGTTTTGGAATTTAAACGAAATGGGTTACGATATTTTCGTTATATTTGAATGGAGAGAAGGGGAACAGAACACTAAACGGAAAGAAGAAATCACTCTAAAATTAGTAGAGTAATGTTTAGAAGGTCAGTATTATTAAACAAATCTTACATTCTAATGGGAGGGTATTTTTGAACCCAATATCAACATTGAACTTTAATCAGAGTCTTTCAGAAATGTAATCATCTACATAAAACAAGCACCTGAACGATTGTTAGGTGCTCCATTTACATAAATTATTGCTTTTTTACTTCCAGTTCCTTTCAATGAACTCGTCTCTGCCAGATTGTTCACGGTCTTTTTTATATTCTTCTGGATTCTTTATATAAAAGTCTTGATGATATTCTTCAGCAGGGTAGAAGTCTGATGCTTCCAATATTTCAGTAACAATCGGTTGATTGAAACGGTCACTTTTTTGTAGTTCTTCTTTGCTTTTTTCAGCGAGCATTCTCTGATCTTCATCATGATAAAAAATGGCTGTTTGATATTGTGGACCTCGGTCTTGGAACTGACCATCTGGATCGGTCGGGTCTATTTGCGTCCAATATAGATCAAGGATTGTTTCATAACTGATTCTTTCAGGGTCGTAAGTGATTTGTACGGATTCACGGTGTCCAGTATTTCCTGTTTTTATCTGTTCATAAGATGGATTTTTTATTTCACCACCAGTATAGCCTGAAATTACAGAGTACACGCCTTCCCACTGGTCGAATGGTTTGACCATACACCAAAAGCACCCTCCTGCAAAGGTCGCAACAGATTTATTGTTATTTGTCATGGGATACACCTCTTTATATGTATAAGATTGAAATCGTATTATATCAATCTTTCTATCAATAATAAATGAAAGAGCACTCAAATTAAAAAGAGTCCCCAGCGAACTTAACGGGTTCAGTTTTGGGAGAGAAAACTGCTAATAACATTAGAAATAACACAATAATTTGTGTACATTTCGCACCCCATTTCGCATTATAAATAGCAAACTAAAACGCTCAGAAAATATTCTGAGCGTTTTTTTAACGTGATATTTAATTTCCTTCTTCAACTAAAGCACCCGTTAGTGGAGTAAACACTTTTTGTTTTTAATATAGCGAGAAATTTATTTTGGGATTTTAAAGTTAAAGTAATTTCCAAAATCAGAGGAGCAGTCGCTTAAATGGTACTCAATTCCATCTTCAGTGTTGCTACTTTCAAGATTTGCACAAGTTGTGCTTTTTTCTCCTTTATCAGAACCTGCATATTCATCTTGTGAATTATCATAAGTGTATTTAATATCTTCTCCGTTATACTCTAAAGTAAGGAATATAGGGTCCCCTTCAGTAGTATATCTTACTATGCGTACTGTGTCTTTATCTTCATTTTCAACATTTTCAATGAAGTTATTAAATTCATTTAAATTGCTTATTTCTCCACCTTGATTGACCGTGACATCTCCTTCTCTCACTTGTTGACAGGCAATTAACATTGGTAAAAGTATTATAAATACGAGTATTAAATATCCCCTCACAATTTTACCCCCTCCATAATTTAAATCTGTTTATCGAATTAGACGAGTTAAAACTTTATTAGTTTCAAAATATTGCTGTTGAACTAAACTGCTTCGTTAGTTGAATAAGCACATTCTGTTTTTCTATCTATATTTTAACATGAAATTTCAGAAAACCTTTCCAAAAAAATAGAACAACTCATTATTGGCATCCCATATCATATTTGAATTAACATAGCTTTTAACACTTGTTTTCACACCTTAAATGTACACTGTACATAAATTTATGTACATCTGTTAAAAGGGTTGCTAATTACTGTGTCAATCTGGGTGTTAAAAACAGATAAATGTTGTTATATCAATAAAAAAAGGAGTACGAAACGCTATGCGAATTGCACTCCTTTTTAGTGTGTTATTTATTGTTTTCTCTCCCGTTACTGAACCCGTTACAGCGAACTAGGGACCTTTCATCTAAAGTTTTCGTTTACCACTAATTAATTGGAAGATAAATACAATACCAGCGATGAGTAATAGTAAGTGAATTAGACCTCCTGCAACGTCTAATAAAAACCCAATTAACCAAATTACTAATATAATGGCTACAATCGTCCAAAGCATTGATATCACCTCTCTTGAAATTACTGATAATAAAAATATTATACCCTTGAATTCTTTAAAGAAAACATTTCGTACAATGCAGAGGATTTTTGATATATTAGAATAAGTATTTATTTTTAGGGGGAGAGATATGTCCATTCATGAAAAACTAACACGTTTAGTAGAAGCTATGAATTCAAATCCTACACACTTATCAAGTCTAAATGCGTTTTATGGATTTGAAATTAAAGATCAAGAAGAAAACTATAGTGTTAAATTCGAACAAAATCGTGTAGAACTTTTGGAGGAATTAATTGAAAATACTGATTGCACATTGAGATTGAAGGGTAAACACCTTGAAGAGCTGATTGATGGAACACTAAATGCTACTTCAGCTTTTATGATGGGTAAGATCAAAGTTGATGGAGATTTAACTCTTGCTCTTAAACTCCAAAATATTTTAAAGGAATATAGACAGTAAGAAAACAATTTCAAAAAGGGGATGAGTTTATTGATAAATAATACTCATCACATTCCAAGAAAACCGTTAGAAGCTAATGATTCAGAATTTGAAAAGCCTACAGGGTCCTTACGTTTATTAATCGCATTTGTTCTTGGAATTTTTACATTGTATCAAATTTATTCGACCATATTTTTACCGCCACCACCGCACATACAGCGTTCTCTTCATTTAGGGTTCGCTCTCTTTTTAATCTATTTATTGATACCGGTCAAATTTTATCATCAACAAAAATTCTCTTTAAAAGCTTCCATAGTGCTTTTAAACATAGCATTAGCTGGCCTTAGTGTCGTGGTGGGAATTTATTGGGCGATTTATTATAAAGAGTTGATCAGTAAAGGTATATTTTTAGAGTCTCTGGATTTGTTAATCGGAGGCATTGCAGTACTGCTGGTCATAGAAGCAAGTCGTAGAATTTTTGGGTGGACGATGGTTTATGTCGTAACGGCATTCTTGATCTATGCCATTATCGGTGATTACTTACCGGGTATTTTTCACCATGGTGGGCTCAATGTCGATACATTGATTAGGATCATGTTTTTTACAACTGATGGTATGTTGGGATTACCAATCAAGGTGGCATCCACCGATATATTTTTATTCTTTATTTTTACTGCGTTTCTTCTGAAAGTTGGAGTAGGCGATTATTTCATTCGTCTTGCAGATACAATCACAAGTAGAACTACTGGAGGAGAAGCGAAATCTGCTATCTTATCAAGTATGTTCATGGGTACGTTGAGTTGGAGCTCTACTTCCAATGTAATTAAGTCTGGATCTCATTCCATCCCGTCAATGATTAAGAAAGGCTATAAAAGAGAATTTGCAAGTTCTGTGGAAGCTGCTGCTTCTACGGGTTCTCAAATCATGCCACCTGTCCTCGGGGCAAGTGCATTCATAATTGTTGAATGGATAGGTGGGGTGACTCTGGCAGAAGTATTCAAAGCAAGTCTGATCCCATCCTTGTTATTCTTTTTAAGTGTCTTCATCATTATCCATCTCCAAGTTAAAAAAATGGGTGTAAGTGATACTGGAGAACATGACGCAATGGGTTCTATGCAGTTATTGAAAAAATCATATGTTTTAGCACCTTTAATAGTATTTTTCATACTACTCTTACTAGAACAACCTATAGTAGAAGTGATGATGATTTCTATTTTTGCTACTATAATAGTTGGTTTCATCAATGATTTGGTCGATCATAATCGTGCATTCGGTTTAAAGGAAATGGTCGTTGCATGCATTGACGGTGCTAGGAACGCATTGACTGTAATAATTGCGCTTGCTGTCGTAGGCATCATCGTAGGTATTACTGTACAAACTGGTTTAGCTAACAAGTTGAGTAATGGTATTTCTTTTATTACTCAAGATCTTACTTTACTCACCTTGTTCATTACGATGGTTCTTTCCATTATTTTAGGTATGGGGATGCCCGCTGCAGCTAAATACGTATTAGTCGCTGCTTTGGCAGCTCCCATTATTACTTTGACTGGGGAACCGAGTATTGGAGCACACTTATTTGTTTTCTACTTTGCTTTATATTCAGACATCATGTCCCCAGCTGCACTTGCATCATATACATCTGCGAGGATCTCAGGGGCGACACCGACCCAGACCAGTATATTTGCGTCAAAAATTGTACTACCGGCATTAACAATTCCTTATCTGTTCATTATTTATCCTGAATTATTATTCATAGAACCAGCGAATCCTTTATCAATTCTATGGGTATTACTGACAGTTATTGTCGGATTGACCGCATTATGTATCGGGGCAGTCGGTTATTATAAGGTTGAATTTAGTAGTAAAGAAAGACTTGCCTCTATCGTAATAGGATTATTATTAATTTACCCTCATGTAATTAGTAATGTTGTTGGTATTGGATTGCTAGTGTTTTTCATTGTTTATCTAAAGAGAAAATATAGTACAATGGATATAACTGGTTAATCTCTAGGGGGGAATATTTTTGAAGAAAATTTTAGTATTGGTTCTTATTTCAATATTGTTTGTTGCTTGTTCTCCTGAGGAGGAGGACGAACCAGAGTTTGCAAATCCATATGATAAAACCGAAGAGTATATTTCGCTTTGGGAAGAACAAAAATTTGAGACAATGTTTGAAGATCATTTAACAAATAGGACATTATCCGATTTTTCGCGTGAGGATTTTGTTGAAAGGTATGAACACCTCTATGAAGTCCTTGAAGTAGATAAGTTGGATATCTCTATTAATAATAGAGAAGAGTTGGATCAAGAAACGTTAGAAACGATGGAATCGTATGAAATCCCAATCCAAATTTCATTTGAAACTCTTGCAGGCCCAATTGACTATCAAAAACATATCGATTTGGAAAAAGTCTTTCCAAGTACTGAAGATGGAGGGGAACCTTCACCAGAAGATGCGATATGGAAGTTAGAATGGGATACTTCATTCATTTTACCTAACCTACAGGATGAAGATGAAGTGAGGTACAGAATTAATGAAGCACAACGCGGTGAAATTATAGACAGAAATGGGAACTTACTAGCGACTAACGGGGAAGTGTTTGAAGTTGGTGTCGTATTAGAAAACTTCGATGAGAGTACATTGCCTGAATTAGCTTCAATTTTGGGTGTTTCAGAGGAATACATTCAAAATAAGTACAACCAAAGCTGGGTTCAAGATCATTATTTCGTACCAATCAAAAAACTCATGCTGGAAGATGAATCTGTTGTAGATGATGCCACAAGTATTAGTGGGGTTACTTCACAGGTCTCAGTTGGTCGGGTCTATCCTTACGGTAAAGTTGCGGGTCATTTGACTGGCTATGTCGGCCCGGTTTCACAAGAAGAGTTGGAAGATTTAGAAGGAGAAGGGTATGATTCGGACGATGTTATTGGTAAGAGAGGACTAGAGCAACTCTACGAAGACCAATTAAGAGGGGAAGAGGGCGCTGAAATTTTCTTGATAAAGCCTGATGGGGCTGAAGAAACTGTAGTTGCAGACGATTCTACTTCTGGTGAATCTATACAAATCACCATTGATATGGGGTTACAAGAACGTCTCTATAACTTGGTACAAGAGGAAAGAGGTACAGCTGTTTCTTTGAATCCTACAAACGGTCAAGTGATGTCCTTACTTAGTTTTCCAGCTTTTGATCCTAATGAGTTCGTGCTTGGAATGACTAGTTCGAGATACCAAGAGATTTCAGAAGATGAAGGAAGCCCCTTGATCAATCGTTTTTCTTCTACTTATTCACCAGGATCAGCAATGAAATTGATTACATCAACAATTGGTTTCCGTACCGGTAAATTGGATCCGGATGAGATGAAAACAATCGAATCTGATAAATGGCAAAACAACGATTCATGGGGGAATTACGAAGTAACGAGAGTCAGTAACCCCCATTCAGAAATCAATTTAGAACGTGCCATCACTTACTCAGACAACATTTACTTTGCAATGTTAGGAGTAGATATTGGTGCAGATACCTTTGAGGAACAAATGACTGAATTAGGCTTCTCAGAATCGTTACCTTTTGAATACCCTGTTACGACATCTCAGATTTCAAATGATGGAGAGTTGGATAATGAAGTCTTATTAGCTGACACTTCATACGGTCAGGGACAAATGTTGATTAATTTTGTTCATTTATCATCTCTCTATGGTGGCATAGTAAACGACGGCGTTCTTATGAGTCCAACACTCTTACTCGACCAAGAGTCAAAAGTATGGATGGATGAAATGATTACAGCAGATCAAGCTTCCTTATTACAAAATAATTTGAGGAAGGTAGTAACTGATGGAAGTGCTACAGGTGTTAATTTAGAAGGAAGATCGATCGCAGGTAAAACAGGTACAGCGGAATTGAAAACAAGTTTTGAGGACACTTCAGGAGTCCAAAACGGAATTTTTGTTAGCTATGATCAGGAGAATCCAGAATTCGTTCTTTCAATGGTGATTGAAGGAGTTGAAGATCGCGGCGGAAGTGCACATACCGTGGATTTAGTCAAAGAGTTTTATGAGTCACAAAACAATTAAGTCACAAAAAGACACAGCTTCCAAGATGAGGCTGTGTCTTATTTTAATTCTTCTATTACTTCTAAAAGAAGATCAGGTCGGTCCGTCAATATTCCATCAGCACCAGCTTCAAGTAAGTCTCTCATTTGATCCTGGTCGTTAATTGTCCAATAATGCAGCTGAAGATCAATACGATCAGCACCATCTATTATATTTTCAGATGTCAGGTCAAAACCACTTTCCTCTAAAGGAACTTGAACTGCATCGACATCGGGCCGGTATAAATTCCTTACAAAAAACTTATGAAAAACGACGAATTTAGTAACTTCTTGGCGCCCACCTACTAAAGCCACCCCAGGTGCATACTCTTTGAAGGTATCTAATATTTCTTGGTCGAACGATGCTATTAAGACTTGGTCCTTCATTTGATGTTCTGTAATCAACGATGCTAGTCGTTCAGAAATTTCCTCCATACGATCATAAGGGTTTGTATCTTTTATTTCGAACTCAAATTTCATATCGGGAAATGCTTCAAATAATTCTTCCACAGTTATCAGCTGAACATCTTGGTCCCTAAATGGGAATTGTTCTTGTTCATCCTTAAAATAATAACCTGCGTCTAATGACTTCAACTCATCTAATGTCATCTCTGCCACTAAACCAGAACTATCAGTAGTGCGATCAACAGTCGGGTCATGGATAGCTACTAAATAGCCATCTTTGCTAATATGGAGGTCTGTTTCTAGAACATCAACTCCTAATTCAACTGCATTCTCAAAGGCTTCCATCGTACTCGAAGGCGCTAAATGCTCGCCTCCTTGATGAGCAATTACTAACGGATCCTCTTGATCGAAAAAAGGCTTAACCTCGACAGAATGTAATGGTAACCAATTCAACACTATGTATAAAATCCCCAAGATTGTTAGGGTGGATAACCCAATCTTATTCCATTTTTTGATTTTATTATTCTCCATTTATTCACCTCTTTTCTCATAGTTATTTTACCATAGCCACTCTTGAGAAAAATTAGGTTTTTTGCAATGAATGGTTCGTGTATAGTTAAGAATATGAGGTGATATGACATGAAGGTAAAAGGAACTGAAGTGAAAGGTAAGATAATTGATCAACATACAAGATGTGCTCATTATCATAGTGAACTTGATATCATCGCAATCAGGTTCAAATGTTGCGATACTTACTATCCATGCTACTATTGCCATGAAGAAGAAGCCGACCATTCAATCGATAAGTGGAATGAAGAAGATTTGAATGAAAAGGCCATATTATGTGGAACTTGCGGGGAAGAGTTGACTATCAGTTCGTATTTAAAAGATCCTACGAAGTGTCATCAGTGTGGTACCTCATTCAACCCGAATTGTCAGTTGCATCATCATTTGTATTTTAATATCGATTGAAAAAATAAAAGCGTCCTAAAATATCGGGTTCCGTTCAGAGATGCACACAGACGGAAACACATATTATTTCACACGTGAATTCGCATTTGAATTCACGTCTTTTATTTTGTTGTAATATCAGGTTTTTATAGAGTTTAGCTATTATAAACACACTCTAAATCACATTCCTATTCACAGGACTGAAATAAATATTGTAGTAGGTGAGAATCCATTGTGATTTTTATTTTACGTCAAGGTTAAATAGAAAATTATGTTAAAATAAATTTGAGAATATAAAAGTTTGTGAACAATTGTACTTAAAGTAACGGGGCAGTTTAGTTGAATAAGAAAATGTTATTAAGGGGGAAGTTTGTGGAACTCCAATTTAACCAAATAAAGAAAAGGTCAGAAGAAAGAATTAAAAAATATGGAGCAAATATTAACCAATACTTACCTATACTTGAATACCGGGGTGTACGAAGTAACGATGAAATTATTAAAAGAGGAACTATAATGGCTGGTATGGTGTATATCGCACATCAAGCTCCAACATCCGTTGTTAGTGAATGGATTGTAGAACAGGGTATATATTCATATGTCACAGAGTTTGAAAGGGGTATTTTAGATAAGAATGAAGAAGAAGTAACCTTCAGAAGAGATTTTGAAGATTAAATGGTACGTGGAAAGCCTTTGGGCTTTAGTTTGGGTGCTAGGTATAAACAAGAACTTTAAAGTTGATGAACCAGTAGGCGATGATTTAATACAAATGGTTCCTGACGTAAGGAAAACACAGAATTTTACTACATTAAAAGCCAAAACTTTAATACTAAACGAGAAGGAAATTTATCAACAAGCTGATTTTTATTATCGAGTCCATTGGTATTGTGTAGATACTAGGTTAAAGGGGGGTAAACTTCAGTAAGTTTGATGAAAGTACAATTATGGAAAGAAGAAAGGCACTTGACTGGGTTATTACACCTGAAGAAGAATGGGATGAAATAGCTTTAAGTACATAACATCGTTGTTGCACTAATGGCGGCAATTAGTTGAACAAGAAAAGCCAAATACACTTTAAACTTACTGTAATTATAAGAGTCAATGATTGAAGTAAAAGGGAGATGTATGGTTTGAATATTCACCAAGAGATAGAAAAGCTAAAAAATAGTAATTTACTCAAAAGTGATAAGGATATTAATGATTTTGAAGAAGCCATTACACGCATTGTAGGTGTTGGAGATATAAACTGTATTAAATACCTATGTGCTCGTTTTCATGATGGTACAGAACATGATGAGATTATGTTTGGTTTAATCCATGCAATTGAATCATTCGACCAAAATTATCCCTTATACGACACCTTAAAGGAATTAGCTAAATCAGTACCACTTATGTTTCCTCACGCAAAAGAATGGGCTAAAACTTTACATAAACGAATTTTAAATCATAAACCCACGCTTGAAGTATATATAGATGTTGTATCAAGGAGTGAAACAACTACCAAGAATTTAATTGCAGAAATTGTAACTGAAATAAAACATAAAAATCCTTCAAGGTTTGAAGAATCAGCAGATAGGTTTTTAAGTTCAATATAAGAAATTTCTTATTCAACTAATAGGGGCATTAGTTGAATAAGGATATTGCTCCTTGATTCACTAATGGGGCAGGATATTTGAACAACACAAATGAAGTCCAAAGCAGGGATGTGATTGTATTTTTCACGATGGGTTTCCAATCAATTTGAGAGATGATGTGACTAAAATAGTTAAACTCATTTCGCAAAAGACCAATAATAATGTCACTATTGGAGTATCAGAGGATACTGTTGAGTATTTTCAAGACAATAACGTGATTAAATTTCCTTATCGTACTTATTACATTGATAATTCAGATGAATTTATAGACAGTTTAAATGAACAACAAAAAATGATTGTGCATTGCATTTACTCAAGAAGTTGTGACGGTTTTGTACGACAAAAACATATGAATTCATTGCTTTTGATGGATTATGAAGATTGGTCAATTCCATACATCGTAAAAATATGTGATGAATATGTCTTAGAAATATTAGAAATGACCTATGAAATCTTAAAAGACCAGGACACAGAACGGATCAAAAAGTTTTGTCTTCAAAATAATGATTCGTTTTGCAAAAGCTATAACAGAATGATTAGCTATTGGAACGAATATTACAGATTTAAATACAATAAATTTCAGCAATATATAGGGAGGAAACTATTTAGAGATTGTTTTGGATATTCTAAATCAATGGAACGCAGGAAAAACAGGAGTTTGTGAAACGATATACTTAAACTATATGGGGGCAATAGTTGAACAAGGCGATCCACAAGTTGATCGTCTTTTTATTTTATGTGATAAATAGTTGGAATATTATGTTAACATTGATTTAGAAGATCTTGAACTAACTAGCAAGTTCATACAAGATAAGTAAAGAAAAATATACCAAAAAAATGTTAGAATGTACTTTTTGATGATGATTATGTAGGGGGAGGTATTTTATGGGGAAAATAAGCCTTGTTTCTATTATTCTTTTATTTTTAATTGTGGGTTGTAGTCAACAGCCTGACATTGACATTAGTTCAACCATAGGGAAATCTGAAGATTACTTTAGACAATTAGAGGAAATAGAAACAACTGCATCAGCATTTGATGGTAAAAAAGACGTTAAGTTCAGAATTATGGTTGAAGGAACCCCAACAGAAGAGGAAGCAAACATCTTGTTTAATGAAATACTGGATAGATTTAAGGAATACTCTAATCATCAAGAAATATGGGCTTATTACAATGGTTATTTTAATATAAAGAATTACGACGATGGTATAATTTACGAAGCTACTAAAGTTATAGATGAAGAATTAAAAGTAGTATCTAAGTAAACACAAATAACTTGTTCGAGCAGAACGAATGGTTGCATTAAAAAGGTGTTTAGATTAAAAAGTTTGTGAAATAGTGTACTTAAACAAACGGGGGCAATAGTTGAAGAAGGAATTTTCGCGTTGATCAATTAAAGGGTAGTTTAGTTGAAGAATATTATAATAAGACAAAAATAGGTGTGGTTTAATGGAAAGTAAAATTGCAATTATAACTGATATTCATGGTAATAGTGCAGCGTTAAGGGCTGTATTAAATGATATCGACAAAGATAAGCAAATTAAACATATTTATTGTCTTGGTGATTTAATAGGTATTGGTCATGAAACTAATGAAGTTCTTGAAATGTTGTTTTCTCGTAAGGATATATCATTTGTAAAGGGAAATCATGATGAAGCTGTACTTCATATACTTGAGGGGAAAGAACCAGAAAGTGTTGGTGAAGAAAAAGAGCACCATAAATGGATTGCAACAGGGTTAGATGATAAATATATTCCTAAATTACGAAGCCTTCCAAAAAAACAACACAAAAAAATAAATGAATTAGATTTTTTGTTTGTTCATTATCACTTAAATGATAAAAATGAATTTGAATCAATTGATACACAACCCACCTTGGAAAAACTAGATGAAATTTATAAAACCGTTAATGCAGATGTTGTCTGTTTTGGGCATCACCATATAGTTCATCACTTTAAGTCGAAAAATAGACTTTATCTTAATCCAAGTTCATTAGGGTGTAATCATAAACCTTTTGCACCATATGCTAAATTACATATGGGTAAATCAGGTCAAATAGACACTATATTTATTGAAGTGCCTTATGATAACAAAGAATTTTTACTAACGTACGAAAAGCTAAATGTTCCCGCTAAGGAGTTTATTTTGAAAAACTTTTATGGTGAACAACACTTACAATATATCTAAGCTCTTATTAAGCTAAAGGGGGCGTTAGTTTAAGAGCGATATTGAGGTAAAGAGGCAGTTTAGTTTGAGTAAGAGAGGAATTTTTTGGCATTATTTTTAGGGGTATATTGATGCGATTTTTATTTGTTCTATTAATATTATTCATAACAACCGCGTGCTCAACAGTAAGTGATGTTGAAAAAGATATTTCGGATATACGGAAGAGTTTAGATGACTTTCAAGCTAAAACGGTTCCTTTTCAAGATAAAATTACATTCACACTAAAATCTGATGACATTTTAAATGGACTTAAAGAACCCAAAAAGGTCACCCAAATTGAAGATACTGAAGTTTATTTAAGTGAATTAAGAGAAAAGGAAGATGAGATATTTGTAATAGTTGGGGTTGAAGGTAATTTTAATCCAGAAGGTGGAACAATGCTTAGCCTTTTTCGATTGAATAACGAAAATTCTTATTCTAGTACATACGAACTAAAAACTTACAACGATAAAGGAGAAGAGGTTGGTTTTGTTCGAGGTGGAGGTGGAGGTGGAGGTGAACAATTTGGGCAATATGTCCATTATAGGTTAACTAAAGAAGCCCTTAAGGAAAGTGAAGAATGGACTTTCGAAATTAATGATATTCATTTATTAAATTATAATGGAAAATAGTTATTAAACTAATGGAGACGTTAGTTGAAGAAGAAAAATCGCACCAAAAAGGGACTTAGAAAATTTTCTAAGCCCTTTTTGATGTGATCTCTATTGTGAATTCCTTTGTGAATTGCATTACGATTTTAACTGCGATTTAACATTTTGCACCTCACAACGGAACCCTTACTAAAATAAGGGACGCTTCTTAAATTTAATGTTGTTGGTTAGAATAGTGGTGGAAAGTATCCATAGCAAGTGTAACACCTTGGGCGAAAGCAGCGCCGCCACCAAGAGCAGCACTTATAGCAATTGTCTCTAAAATTTCTTGCTCTTCAGCGCCGTGCTCTACAGCACCTTTCGTGTGGTAAATGATACAGTACTCATCCTGGGCATAAATGCTAATCCCGATCGCCATGAGCTGTTTTGTTTTCTCATCAAGGTTTCCTGGTTCAAAACAAGCTTTCGTAAAGTCAAAGTATCCTTGTGTCATCTTCGGTAACTTTTCTTTCAGATAGTTCGTACCTTCTTTATAATCTAAGACGGATTGATCAAAAAAATTCTTTGGTTCTTCATGATTCATTTCCAATTTGCTCACCTCATCAATATGTTCTTCTATTATCGTTGATTAATCGTCAAAAAATATACATACTGTTTAGGCCCTATGACTTTTTTATTCGTAATTAAGCGTAGTAGAATAAAGGTAAGAGAGTGGAGAAGTAGGTGAACAAATTGTTTAGACTATTATTGGTTATGACCGTCCTAATCGGTTCGGTTTATTATTTATATACTGAGACAGAGGCTTTTGATGAGTTTTCAACAGAAGAGATTCCTCAAAATTTTGAAGAGGAAGGCGCAAAGATCTTAGAAACATTGGATCCTCTGACAGAGGCTGAAACGTATGAAAACTTGTATTCAAGATTGAAGCAAGAATTAGAAATGATTTCGTATTATTTACCGTTCGGTGATAAGGCGAATCCGATGACTCAAGCGGATTATAATGGTGAAATACAAACCGTCGACCGTGAGGAAGAATTGGTGGCCAAAATTAATCAAAAACGAGAAGAAGAATCACTGGAAGAGTTTGAACAGCTTGACGAGCTTACCGTCGCTGCTAGAACCAAATCAAGCGACATGGTCGACAATGATTATGTCTCATTGGAATCGGAGGAATACGGAGGCACCAAAGAATTGATGGACCGCTTCGGGATACCGTACCACTCTGTTGCCGGGAGTATTTCTGCTGGAGAAGAGGGTGTAGATGAAGTCTTTGAAGAATTGATGTCCAAAGATTTCTCTGACTATGTGGTTAATGAAAATTACACTCATGTAGGAGTTGGTTATGAAGAGGGAGGAGAATATGGCCATTATTGGACTGTCTATTTCATTGAACATCAACCAGAGGAAAACATTCAATCTTTTGAAAAAGAAGTTTTTCATTTAGTGAATGAGAGACGTGAAGAACACGGATTGGAACCTCTGAAGTACGATTTCGAGTTGGCGAATGTTGCTCGAGAGAAGTCGAGAGATATGCGTGATAGTGAATATTTTGCTCATGAGTCTCCCAATTATGGACCACCACATGAAATGATCAACCAGTTTGACATTCCTAATTCAGGGTCAGCGGAAAATATCGCTGCAGGGCAGCGTACACCTGAAGAAGTGATGGAAGGCTGGATGAATAGTGATGGCCACAGGGCGAATATTCTACATGAAGATTTGACGCACATTGGAGTAGGTTACACACAAGGTGGGCCTTACAGAACGTATTGGACACAAATGTTTGTTAGAAGGTAAAAAGGTAGGAGATATCAACATCAGCTTACCCAAATCATTATTTAATCGATAGAGCAATCCGCATTGCCAATCGTATTGGTAATGCAGGGTTAGCAAACTGATTTACATCTCCTACTAAGAACAAATCCTTATGAGGATAATAAAAAGCAAATGATCC
Source organism: Halalkalibacillus sediminis (assembly GCF_002844535.1). Taxonomy (NCBI): domain Bacteria; kingdom Bacillati; phylum Bacillota; class Bacilli; order Caryophanales; family Bacillaceae; genus Halalkalibacillus; species Halalkalibacillus sediminis. The sequence goes on along the minus strand of NZ_PJNH01000001.1, from coordinate 608,059 downwards.
TGTTGAACCAGAGTGCCCAACTAACTCTCCTTTTCCAACAAAAACTGTTGAAAGGCCATTTAATGGTATTCGCATGTAGCCACCTCCATATTGAATAGGATACATGGAAGTTTGTAACTTTTTATATTTATTTAGTTGATGAAAAACCTCTTTTTTAAAAAATTTCCCTCGAAAGAAGGCTTTGAGAAAAATCATTAATTCACGTGCTGTGCTAATACCTCCACCGCTAGCACGTGAGCTTTTAATAAATTTCGGACGGGAAATGTATCTTTCTTTATAATAAATACTGGGAATAAAATCATGTTCGTTTTGAGGTAAATATGTTTTCTCAAGTCCCAATGGTTTAAAAATAAAGGACTGGAAAGCATCTTCTAGTGAGGAAGCAGTAATGGTTTCGATAATCTCTCCGAGTATTTCAAAATTGACATCTGCATAATATGCTCTCTTAATCGCGTCGGGTGCGAAGTGTGGTTTCAATTGTTTGGTCAACTTTATGATTTCATCAAAATTAATATTAAAATCTTCTTGAAGGACGCGTTTTTTAAGGCTATCTTTTCTTTCTTCAAAGATATCTGGGAGGCCACTAGTTTGGAATAATAAACTAGAAATGGTCAAATCAAAAGAATATTCCTGTCCATTATACATATGAAGTTCACTCAATTTCTTTTTGTCGACAAACCTTGATACCTTATCATCTAGTGACAACTTATCTTGTTCCAACAATATCAAAATGCAAGTGGTTGTAAACATCTTTGTGATACTAGCCATAAGTAATGGAGAATCTATACTTTTATCTCCATATTCATTCTTGTACGAAAAGTCTCCATTTGAATTTTCAACAAATAGTACGAATTCATGAACTTGCTTTGATTTTATAGCTTGATTAAAGATTTTATCACATTTTTTAGTATCCATTAGCTTCCACATACCACCTTCCAATTAATAATACTACTCGACTCTCCACGAAAACTGATTTACTGTAACTACTTACGCAAAAATACCTTTATTTTATCGCCTCATATGTCTCTTGGTCGCAAACGATCAACAACTCTGATTGTTCTGGGATAGGCTCGTTCAGTTTTTTAGCGATCCCAACTTCCTTTCCGTTAGCCAAAAGAGTGGCCCCCGATTCAAGAAGGTCTTGATAAGCATCTCTATATGTTTTCCAGTGTTTCTTCTTTCGAATGGAGTAAATATCATTTCCATACCTTGAAGAAGTGAGTTGTCGAAATACTTCACTGGCACTTCTATAGCTCGCACTTTTAGCAATTAAACGAGCACTCATATGATAAGGGGTGACGAATTCATCTACATCCGCGTGTTGAAACGCATTTATATGTTGGTCATTTAAAATTTCAGCGATTGTATATACTTCAAAATTTTCTTCTTTTCCTAAACCTTCAATAGTAGTCGCTATTAATAACGTTTGCCCGTCAGCTAAACTATAATTTTTCATATTATCAGGGGCGAATATCAATACGGCATGAGATTTCTTAATGTTGGATTGGTGTAATGTGCGGTGTTCAGCTGGATTTCCTGATACAAAATGGATGCGATCGTCTGTTGAAGGTTTTTTATCAAGATCCTCATCAATAATCACGATTTCTTTGTCATCATGAATGTGTAATAATTCTTCAATCGTTTCTTTAGAGCGCTTTGTATAATTTACGATTATATAATGTCCTTCACTTTTGTAAGCCAATTTACCTTCCTCCTTCTTTTTACGGTACACTTGAAATGCGTCAACAATGTAACCTATCACTAACCCCATCAATCCAATACCTACTATGTAAACAGCTGTCATCGCGTAAATTTGACCTGCAGTGGTTGTGGGAGATACATCTCCATATCCTACAGTAGTCACAGTTGTCATCACCCACCAGAGTGAGTTGAAATAAGAATCGAATGTTTCTGGTTCGATCAAGCGCATAAGATATGCTGAAAAGAAAATAAATAACACTAATAAAGCAGAGTATATATGCCTGTTTTGTATCCTTGATACTCTTTGAATCAACATTCGTATAATCATCGTCTTAATTCTCCTTTTAGAAAATTACAGTTATCGCACATACATTTGAACTGTTTTACGTTATAATAATACAAGCTATCCTACATAATTTAAAGGGAGGAATCATTATGACTGAACAAAACAAACCAATTATTCAAGTCAGAGATAACGGTTCAATACTAGTAAAAGGTGACGTTCAATTATTAGATGCTGAAGGCAATGAATACGAGACAAAACCAGCTTTTTCTTTATGTCGTTGTGGAGCGTCTAAAAATAAACCTTTCTGCGACGGAGCCCATAAGCAGATTGAATTCACAGACCAAAGTAGAGTCTAATTTAAAGCTAGATCTACATATTTACACTAACATTAGGCGTCGACAATATAATGTCGGCGTCTAATTTGTAATTTACTCCTAGTATGTTATTATTTATGTACACGTAAAAAACATGTACTTATGTTGAGTCCATGATTTTTACATGTACATTATGAGTTGAAAGGAGGCGAAATACCGATGGGCGAACGTTATGCTTGTATAGCATTGGATGTTCAAAAGTCTAGGGAATACCCGCTTCAGCAGGTAGAAAAGTCATTAAATAAGCTTAAAAGAGAGCTTAATGAACAATTCAAAGAAAGCTTAAGTATTCCTTTCGATATCAGAATGGGCGACGAACTGCTCGGTGTATGTAGGTCTTTTGCAGATGCCTATATGATTATCAAACAAATACACAAGAACACGGAATTATCTTTCTATATCGGTTGTGGCTTTGGTCGGATCGACACTGAAGATAAACAGAACATAAATGTTTCTAATGGAAGTGCGATAGTCAATGCGATTGAAGCAAGAGATGATTTTGTTAAAGAAGGAGATCAAGAAGCAAAGATCTGGCAAATTTCTGATTCAAATAAAACATTTTTCTACAGTGATGAGTTTCCTTATCAATCGGTCAATAGCCTCTATCATTTGATTCAGCATTATTCTATCAAGAGAAGTGAAAAACAACAGAAAATTGTTGACTTAGTCGAAGAGTATCCTGAAAGTACGTATGAAGATATCGGTGAACGATTAGGTTACAAATCACCTAAAACGAGCGTTTCGAATCATTTGAAAGCTGCAAATTTTGAAATTGTCAACCAGTCAGAGCACGCATTGACTGAATTATTGAGCTATCATCAAAAGGTACTGGAGAAATAACTAGAGTAGGGGGGATACCTTGTCTATATTACTTTTGTTAATCTTGGCACATTTACTCGCTGACTTTGTCCTTCAAACAAATAGACAAGTCAGGGAGCGGAATGATATTTCCAGTTCAATCAGACATAAAGCTTTATTGCAGCATGCAATCATTCATTTTATTTTATCATCACTATTCATCCTATCCTGGTTATGGATCGACAATAGAATAGAACATCCTTCAATATGGATGACACTATTGGTAATAGTATTAGTGTCACTTTCGCATTATGTAATCGACTGGGCCAAGTACCATATCAAACAGCTTGTCCATTCCCAAAAGTTGAAGTCGCTTATTTTTATAGGGGATCAGTTGTTGCATATAGCTGTCATCTTTATTGCTGTGCCATTCATAACAGATGTAGAACTAACCATACAATTCAGTACTTTTGATAAATTAATTGGTTTAGCCATTTTAATTATTTTGAACACAAGTGTAGCTTCATACTTTATGAATATCATACTGAGTAAATTAACGCCGCCTAATTCGATGACACAGATTACAGAAGAAGAGGTGGAAGTAAAGGAGACCGACAAAGAGAAGTCTTCTCAAAGAATCAAGACAAAATCAACCACCTCTTATCCGGACAATACGGATCAGACAGGCCGATATATAGGAATGCTAGAACGACTGTTGATCATGATTCTTGTGTTCAGCAACTCGTTCATGGGTATTACTATTGTACTTGCGATCAAGTCGATTACCCGCTTCAAACAATTCGAAGACAAGCGTTTTTCAGAATATTATTTGATCGGAACTTTATTAAGCATCATCATTGCTGTAACGATCGGCTATGCAGCAAAACTTCTAATCAATAGTTAATAAACGATCCATCCCACTTTAATTTTTCTAAAGTGAGGGTGGATCATTTTTTATCAACAGAGATGATCGGTGTGAATTTGGTGAAGAGACATTGGTCAAGATCTTCTGATTTAATAAAGCTCAATTCTAGCGCTGATTTGATTTTATCAATATCAGGAGCTTCAACCACTTCAATAAATTCTTCGAGTCCTAAGTCTTTAAGCCTCTCCACAGTAGCTTCGTCATCGAATTTTTCTTGTTTTCTAATTTGGCGCCGAACTTGATACTCCCCGATTTGTTGGCGACATTCTGTATTTTCACCTTTTTGGTCATCTAGAAACGCTACAATTTCTTTCCTCAATTCTTTTAACTGTTCATCAATTGCTTTCTTTTCTTGTTTAAGGGAGTAGAACCTTGCAACTGATTCTTCCATAGAGCTTGTTTCAACCTTATTTTCACTCATATACGACACTCCAATCACTTTATTACTAAACCTTATGATTGAAGATATTTATTCATACGTTACATGATTATGATTACACTTACTGCACATAATAAAAGCAAACCAATAGATTTGAGGTGAAAATCCATGGGAAGAGATGAGCATAAGAACGGAAAGAGGAACGATCCACTTCGCCAAACCCCAAAAAATCAGGTTTCTGATGGCGTAGACGTTGAGTTTTCTGATGAACTAGCAAATCTAGACGATCAAGAGGCTCAAGAAAGAAGTCGTGCTGCAGAGGAGAGAGCAAGGAAGCGTCAGAACTAATAAAACCCTGTTTAATAATCCTTAGTTCATCTGAGGATTAAAAGCAGAGCTTCAATTAAGTAACTGGCCCTTACATATTATTGTAAGGGCCTTCTAATTATTGGTTATAGGGATCAAAGTCGATTTTATCTAAAAAGTCTTGGATATCTGCGTTGAAACTAAATACATACGGTCGTCCTTCACCGTTAAGCATCAATAAATAAGGTTCATCACTTGTAGGAAGAATAATGATAACTGTTTCGATCTGATCGTCGATCCACTGATTTGTAACATGAAGAGGGGAGGGGAACAGTGTTTTTATCATAAATCCTTCCCTCGGAATAGGGTTGATCATCGTGCAAACTCCGTCAATCGTTTCTACATAACCCGCCACATAAGATTGTAGCTCATCACTGTTCGGGATTGTTTGAACAACTTCTTCATTTTGAATATCGAAGACTTCAATATCTGGAAGCTCTTCTGCATACACAACGTGTTGTATAAATAACGGTACTAAAAAAAGTATAGTTAACACTCGAATCATGACTGATCACCTCACGACTAGTCTTTCCTATAGCCGGGATTCATATGAAATTGAATATGAATTAATTATGTTTATCATAAAAACATTATGTAAACAATTATAAGAAGGATTTTTTCCCAATACTATGCTAAAATAGAATAAAGGATGCAGTAATTTTCAAAGAGGTGTTAATTTGAGAGTCATTACAGTGGATTTTGATGGAACATTGTATCAAGGTAACTCGTTCAAAGTCATGTTTGATGTAGCAAAGAAAGAATTCAAATTCAAACAATGGTTAGTAGTAGGTAGTAGTATCTTGAAAGCTCTAATTGCTTTAGCGACTAGCGGAAAAGAAAAAGCGAAACATACGTTTTTTCGTGGATTTGTAAAGTCGTTCAAGGGAAAATCACATCAGGAATTAAAAGGTTTTTTTGACCAGTTAGCAGGTGGAGATTTAGAAAAAGTAAACCGCCCACTTGTTGAGAAGGTTAAAAAACATCAATCTGAAGGAGATCGAATTTTGATTGTCTCCGGTGCTTTGATGCCCTTTTTAAATGCATTCACAGAAGTTATCGAGTTAACAGATGTCGATATAATTGGAACCGAGCTCAAGTACGATGGACAAGGTTATTGCACTGGTCGTATGGGTGAGATTGTAAACGGGGATCGAAAAGCAGTAGTAGTTCGCAACTGGCTATCTTCTCAAAATGTGGCCGATGTAGATGTTACTTTATGGGCCTATGCAGATAGTAAAAGCGATGAACCATTATTAGAAATGGTGGACTACCCTGTAGTAGTAAACCCAGATGAAAATATGGAAAAGTTGGCTCAGCAGAAAGGATGGCCAGTTTTCGGAAATTAGAATATAGTGCCAGTCTGTTGAATACTCTTTTAATTAGAGGGTTTTTTCTAAGTAAATTTACTGAATAACATGATTCACTGATTAAAAATTATGAAAGACTAAGTGGAGGTTACATAATATGAACAATTTGAATGTTCAGCATTACACTAACGAACATAGCTATAAGGTCACCCAAATCACTGAGAATATAGAAAAACAGATGGTTATTGCAAAAGTGACGAATTACGGGAATAAAGCAGAAGAAAATATAGGTCATTTCAAGTTAAAAAGAGGTAGAGAATTAAACCATGATGATGTCGTAGTAGATGACGAAGACATTCAAAACAAAGTTGTTTTTGTAAGAGATGTAGATTGGATCAGCGACGAAATGAAAGATGCAGTTTGTAAATTGATCGAACAATTAAAAGTCGGCGTTAAATAAACACGGTAAAATACATTTTCAACCAGGACCACCCTAGCCAATAGGGTGGTTTTGTTTTGACCGAAAATATAATATTTTCAAAGTTATTAGCACGTTACCCAAAAGGTAATGTGCTTTTTTTGTCTACAAAACCGTTCCAAAGTCCTTAATCTAAAAGGCGATTATTGTTCATGGTTATAAGATTATGTAAGAACTTAAATATATTTGTCACGATTAAAAGAAATTTTTAGGGAATCCTTCATTATTTAGTCGAAGGAATAAGGAATAAGTCTAGCAGGTTGTTCGTGTAGAAGTGTCAAATTTATATAAAGTCTAATGAAAGTATTTTTGTACAAAAGGTGGAGGTGGATCAGTAGGAAAATGTACAAAAATTGAATATAAAAACTGGAGAGGTGAAAGTATGTATAAAAGATTTTCAAAACCGTTTATCTTTTTGATGGCACTAGCACTAATATTGTCTTCTTTTAGTATGAGCGCTTTCGGTGAGAGCAAGCCGCAAGCTAAAGAAGGATTGAAAACCGCCGAAATTTTCGGTGACCTTGAACTTGCTTCAGATGCCCCGACTTCAGTTATTGTAGAGCTCCAAGAAGAGTCTATCGTTGAAGCGAAACACAAAGGAAAGCAACAAACCAAAGCTAAATTGAAATTAGAACGAGGTAAAGTAATTTCAGATTTAAAAAGCAAGTCTGAAAATGCTAAAGTGAATCGGGAATATGACTATGTCTTTTCAGGATTCTCAGTAGAATTACCAGCTAATGAAATTACAAAATTGGCGACTATTGAAGGTGTAAAAGCAGTTTACCCTAATGTTGAATATAAGGTCGATGCGGTTAGCAGTGAAGTCATCGATCCGGATGCTTACTATCCTGAAATGATGCATAGTGCTCCATATATAGGAGCAGATGATGCATGGGATGCTGGCTTTACAGGTGAAGGAATCACTGTGGCAGTCATTGATACGGGTGTTGATTACACTCACCCGGACCTTGCCCACGCTTTTGGAGATTATAAAGGATGGGACTTAGTAGATAATGACGACGATCCTCAAGAAACACAAGTAGGTAATCCTGCGGGAGGTTCTACTGCTCATGGTACACACGTATCTGGGACCATTGCAGCCAAAGGCGATACAGTAACAGGTATAGCACCAGATGCTAAACTTTTAGCTTATCGTGTTCTTGGACCAGGAGGAAGTGGTACTACTGAAAATGTAGTAGCTGGTATTGAAAGAGCTGTCCAAGATGGTGCAGATGTCATGAACTTATCTTTAGGTAATACACTGAATAACCCTGACTGGGCGACAAGTATTGCTCTTGATTGGGCAATGGCAGAAGGGGTAGTTGCGGTTACTTCTAATGGAAACTCTGGTCCTGATAATTGGACAGTTGGTTCACCAGGAACTTCGCGCGAGGCCATTTCAGTAGGAGCTACTCAGTTACCTTATGATAGATATGAAACATCCA